>JADHTX010000138.1 GCA_016784875.1 Methylobacter sp. | reverse complement strand
CGCACGGTTACGGTTGAGGAAATAATAGCGAGTTGATTTTTGTCGATAGCAAGGCGCTGAAACAGGCGCATAGCAAGCTATGAAACTGTTTCAGCAACGCGGCTATCGGCATAAAATCAGCCGCTAGGAATCCGCAACCGTGGCCGGGCGAAGTATAACTAAAAAATAAAATGATTAGGTGCTGAGCACTTGAGGCAATTCAATGAATGTTGTTGCAAAAAATGTATTAATTACCGGCGCCGCTAAGCGAATCGGTGCGGCTTGCGCACGGTTGCTGCATAGCGAAGGCTGCAATGTTTTTTTGCACTACCGTTCTTCGGCGACAGAAGCGCAGCTCCTATGCGATGAGTTAAATCAATTGCGACCCGATTCGGCAAGAATCATGCAGGCCGATTTGCTGATCATGCACGAGCTGGAGGCTATAGCCAGGGAGGCTTGTATAGCTTGGGGCGGCATAGATGTGCTGGTGAATAACGCCTCATCTTTTTACCCGACGGCCGTATCCGAAGTGACTGAATCGCAGTGGGATGAGTTATTGGGCAGCAATTTAAAAGCGCCGTTTTTTCTGGCCCAAGCCTTGGCGAAGACTATAGCCGACAATAAGGGCTGCATTGTCAACATTGTCGACATCCATGCCGAACGCGGGCTTAGCGGATATCCGGTGTACAGTATCGCAAAAGCCGGGCTAGCCGCAATGACCAAGGTTTTAGCCAAGGAATTTGGACCTGTTATCAGGGTAAACGGGGTGGCTCCAGGAGCTATACTTTGGCCGGACAATGATCTATCGGAATCGGCCAAAATGGAGATACTGCAACGGGTGGCCTTAAAGCGTAGCGGCGAACCGATTGAAATTGCTAAAGCAGTGCTGTTTTTGATTAAGGATGCCGATTACATCACCGGCCAGATAGTGACAGTCGATGGTGGACGCACCCTATTTTGTTAAGGCCCAAATTGGCGTAACCCGTTTTTGTTTTAGGTCGGTTTTATCGAACTTCGCCCATAATTCGGCATAACTCAGCTGGCTGATTGGATGTTTCAAAGTCGGGGCAATTTCCGCCAACGGCTCAAGCACGAACGCGTAATGTTCAATTTCATCCCGAGGTATTTGCAAGCGGCCATCGTTGATGATCAGATCGCCATATAAAATCAAATCCAAATCGAGAGTACGCGCAGCAAATTTTCGGCTGTCACGAGTACGGCCATTATCCAACTCAATTTGCCTAAGCTGTTTGGCTACCGCCCTCACCTCTAAATCCGAATCGAAACCGACCACAAGATTATAGAAAGCATCGCCGGTAAAGCCTACAGGCTCAGATTCGTAAATACTCGAAATCGTCAGCTCGCCAAAAGTTTGCTCAAGCGCCCTGAGGCTGGCAGGAATATGCTTATCCTTGTCGATATTGCTGCCTATGCTGATATAGCCTCTGGTCACGGCTGCATTTCTCCCCGTTCAATGATAATGCCGACATCGCTGGCACCGCTGATCGCACCTTTCTTATTCAGGGTGATTTTTACCCAAGGCACGCTAAATTCGTTGCGGATAATATCGGCTATTTCCGAAATTAACTTTTCAACTAGCAAAAACTGGCTGGCTTCGACAAAAGAAATAATCCTGCGAGAAACTGTTTTGTAATCAAGCGTATATTGAATATCGTCGGTTTCGGCGGCCTTTTGAATATCGAAAGCCATCTCAATATCAAGGATGACGGTTTGCTTGGTCACTCGTTCCCAGTCATAAATACCGATGATAGTTTCAACTTCCAGTCCGCCTAAAAATATGATGTCCATAATGATTTCCGGTTATGATGCGTGTTTTTTAAAAAACGCTAAGTATCAGGGAAACACCTCGTGCTTACAAGTTCAAAATGATGAAAAGGTTACGCAATGGTTGAATGGTTGTTTGTTCCGGCTGCCTATTTAATAGGCTCTATTTCCAGTGCAATTATAATTTGCCGTCTGATGGGCTTGCCGGACCCCCGTGAACAAGGTTCGGGCAATCCCGGCGCAACCAACGTAATGCGCATCGGCGGAAAAAAAGCGGCGGCAATTACCCTGCTGGGCGATTCGCTGAAAGGCTTAATTCCGGTCTATGCCGCAAACGTGCTGGGTTTGTCCCTTGAGTTAGTTGCGGCAACCGGCTTGGCGGCGTTTATAGGTCACCTTTATCCGGTGTTTTTCAGCTTTAAGGGCGGCAAAGGCGTTGCGACATCGGTCGGCGTATTGCTCGGATTTTCCTGGTTGCTCGGTTTTGCGTTCATGGCAACTTGGCTTTTAATTTACAAGCTGGGTAAAATTTCATCGTTGTCCGCATTAGTCGCATCTATCCTGTCCCCGGTTTTTGCCTGGCTCATAGTCGGCGACAAGGCCATCGTTGCCGCTTCCGTGATGATGACGGTTTTTTTGTTATGGCGGCATAGGTGCAATATTCAGCGGTTGCTGGCTGGAGAAGAGTCGAGCAAGGCGAAAAGCTAAAAATCAGCCGACACCCGTTTAGTCAGCATTCCAGCTCGTAAATACCGTCTTGATACAAATTATGCAAATGAAAAATTTGGATCAAACGGCTCGCCGGATTTTAAGATAGCAAAAGCGAGATGGATTAGCTTGCGCATTGCCCCACACGCAATGGCTTTACCATTTTTGCCATTGCCTTTAAGGCGTTCGCAGAAGGCACGAATAACAAGGTTATGCTGCCAAGCTACCAATGCTGGCATGTATAACGCTTTACGCAATGCGGCATCACCATTTTTGGCGATACGCGTTTACCTGTCCATTGCCTTAACTCGCGGATTGCAGGGGTACGCTGTGCGTGCCATTAATTGCCTAAAAATCGCGCAACGAACTCAACACTTATGGCATATTTTCGCGAAAAAATCTGGCACAGTTGTTTTTTGAGTGGTACCTTACTCTGCTGATATTATTTTGTAGTTTTTGCAAGCTACAGTTTAATTTACCAATACATTAAGTTTTTGTGTTAGAAACTTAGAACTTTAGCTTGCATCCTGCTGCTGAACCAAGGGCTGTAAAATAAATCTTATGTGGAAAAGAAGAAGATGACGATGAATGTCGAGTTACTGAGCTTAATTGAGCGCAAAGCCGGAAAGTCTATCGAAACCCTCCAATCTGAAACATTTAGTGAACATCGAAGCGAAGCAGAGGCAAAGCATCGCAAACCGATGCGAGTTACTCGATTGTTTCCTTTTATTGGACGTGGCTCAGTAATGGGGGATTTTTTGCTGTCGCACAGTGAGATCAATAAGCAATTTGACCACGCTATTCGTTGAGCATGCTGGTGAAGCCTTGACAACACCGTTGCCAACATCAGCTAAAGAACCTCGTACAATATCGGAACTGTTTGGCTTCTACCACGACTACGTCAAGGTATTGTACAGTGCCGTTCAGACCGGGCAACATCTTTTCGTTGCACAACCTACTTGACTAATTGAAACATAGAAATATCGAGCATAAAAAATATGCCTGCCTTATACCCTTCGCCTTGCACCCGATCTAATCCAACTCACTAATCGGCCAGCGAGGCCGGGCATAAATTTCCAGCCCTTGCTGCTGGCCTGCCATTAAGCGCTGGCAACCCGCATAGGCGATCATCGCGCCGTTATCGGTGCAAAATTCGAGCCTCGGAAAATAAAGCTCGGCGTTTTCCTTGGCAACCATTTTCGTCAAACTGGCGCGAATTTGCTTATTGGCGCTGACGCCTCCGGCAATAACCAATCTTTTCAGGCCGGTTTGCTGCAAGGCCCGCTTGCATTTAATGCTGAGCGTCTCGGCAACCGCTTGCTGAAATGCAGCGGCAATATCGGCTTTATCCTGTTCGGTTTTGCCGGAAGCGTTGATAGTGTTCATGGTAAATGTTTTTAAGCCGCTGAAACTAAAATCCAATCCAGGGCGGTCGGTCATCGGGCGGGGAAATTTGATCTGCGGCGTGCCCTGTTCCGCCAATGCGGACAGTTTCGGCCCGCCGGGATAGCCCAGGCCCAGCATTTTCGCGGTCTTGTCGAACGCTTCACCGGCGGCATCGTCGAGCGACTCGCCTAATAGCTGATAGCGGCCGATGCCCTCGACCTGCACCAGCAGGGTATGCCCCCCGGAAATCAGCAACGCGACAAAAGGAAATTCCGGCGGATTTTCTTCCAGCATCGGCGCCAGCAAATGGCCTTCCATGTGATGAACGGCAATGGCCGGAATTTGCCATGCCCAAGCCAGGCTTCTGGCTGTTGCCGCGCCAACCAGCAACGCCCCCATCAAGCCGGGTCCTGCCGTATAAGCAATGCCGTTAATATCACTGCCGGTCAGTTGACTTTCCTGCAAGCATTGCTTGATCAACGGCACTAATTTCCGAATGTGGTCTCGCGATGCCAGTTCGGGAACGACGCCGCCGTATTCGCTATGCATGTCAACTTGGCTGTATAAAAGGTGGCTACACAGGCCTTGTTCGGAATGATAAATAGCGACGCCGGTTTCATCGCAAGAGCTTTCTATGCCTAAAACGTACATTGAGTTTTTGAATTTTATAAAAGTAAAGGTATAATTAAGGGTTCTGTTTGTTCAGTGGATTTAACAATCCTAACTTTTTAAATATTAACATATTCGGGTCATTATAATGCCGTCAGTAAAAATCAAAGAAAACGAACCTTTTGATATTGCGATTCGCCGTTTCAAACGCGCTTGTGAAAAAGCAGGTGTTTTGGCAGAAGTACGTCGTCGTGAATTTTATGAAAAACCAACTGCAGAACGCAAACGTAAAGGCGCCGCTGCGGTTAAACGTCACTTGAAAAAATTAGCTCGTGAACGTTATGCATTGAAAAACTTACGTCGTGGACGTCCCGCACTGTAAAACATAAGGTTAATACGATGGATTTGTTAACAGATCGTATCAAGGAAGATATGAAGGCCTCCATGAAAGGCGGCAACAAAGCAAGACTGGGCGTCATTCGTTTGATCTTGGCGGCCATTAAGCAAGTTGAGGTTGACGAGCGTATTGTTTTGGATAACGACCGGGTTATACTGGTTCTTGACAAGATGCTCAAGCAGCGCCGCGAATCTATCCGCCAATTTGCCGATGCCGGCCGACATGATTTGGTTGCCATTGAAGAGGCTGAAATCCCTGTGATTCAGGATTTTTTGCCGCAAGCTTTGACTGAAGCCGAAATCGACTCAATGGTTAAGGACGCTGTTGCCGAGTCCGGCGCCGAATCAGTCAAGGATATGGGTAAGGTTATGGCTTTGCTTAAAGCAAAAATGCAAGGCCGCGCCGATATGTCGGTTGTGAGTATTAAAATCAAGGCTGCTCTAGCTGGATAGTTCTTTTATTGGCTGTTCGCGGCAACTATTCTTATGTCGCCTAAAGCGCCTTCTTTTGATACACCCTTTCATTAGCACTATAGTCGGAGCATTGCTTGTCCGGTAGAATTCCTCGCGAGTTTATTGATGAGTTATTGGTGCGAGTTGATATAGTCGACTTAATCGATTCGCACGTTCCTCTAAAAAAAACGGGTAACAATTTTGTCGCCCGCTGCCCCTTTCATACCGAAAAAACACCCAGCTTTTCCGTAAATCAAAAAAAACAGTTTTTTTATTGTTTTGGCTGCGGTGCTAGCGGCAACGCTATTAGCTTTCTGATGGATTTTAGCCATCTTGATTTTATTGAAGCGGTTGAAGACCTAGCCGGATTTGTCGGAATCGAAATACCCCGAGAATCAATCGAATACCAGCCTGGACCAAAAAAAGAAGACTTAAATAGCCTGTATGCACTAATGAATCAGGTAGCTGCTTTTTATGCGGAGCAGTTACGAATCAGTGACGAAGGGAAAAAAGCAGTCGAGTATTTAAAAAATAGAGGTGTCAGCGGAGATTGTGCCGGTGATTTCATGCTCGGTTATGCGCCCGATGAATGGAAAGCTCTTGCATCTCGATTTAACCAGAAATTATTACTCGAAGCCGGACTACTAGTCAGTAAAGAAGACGGACAGCCTTATGACCGTTTTCGCGGTCGAATCATGTTCCCCATCAGGGATAAGCGCGCTCGGATTATAGGCTTCGGCGGACGAGTACTCGACGATTCTTTACCCAAATACTTGAATTCCCCAGAAACATCCCTATTTCACAAAGGCAAAGAAGTTTACGGCTTGTATGAGCTTCTGGAAAAGAATACCAAGCCCCAAAAAATTTTGATCGTTGAAGGCTATATGGATGTTATCGCCTTGGCTCAATTTGGTATTCATTACGCAGTTGCAGCCTTAGGAACAGCAGCATCGCAAGCGCACCTTGATTTACTATTTCGGTTTTCATCGGAACTGGTATTTTGTTTCGATGGCGACAAAGCCGGTAGAGAGGCCGCCTGGAGAGCAATGGAGTCGGCTTTTTCCTGCTTAAAAGATGGACGGCAGATTCGGATCATGCTGCTGCCGCAAAATCATGATCCTGATTCGCTGGTGCGGAAGGAAGGAGTTGATGGGTTTATTAATCGCGTACAAGGCGCCGAAACCTTGTCGGAATATTTTTTCGGACATTTTTCGAACGAACTAAACCTGTCCGAGATGGAAGGCCGAGCTCAATTAATCAATAAAGCTAAGCCTTATCTGGAGAAACTACCGGAAAGCGTTTTTAAAGAGATGATGTTTGCGCGACTAAAAGAACTATCTGGATGGAATCATCTAGATGTTTTAGAGAATGTAGCTACACTTGCTCCTAAACAACATCCGAAGATAAGCAGAAAAAGGCCTCTGGATAACGGCAGACTATCGTCGGCGCGCGTTGCAGTCGCATTACTAGTTCAGAACCCAAGACTGGCCGAACTGCTTGAGCAACGAAAAATAGACTGGAGTGGACTAGAATTTTCAGGCGCCCCCCTGTTTAAAAACATTTTACAAACAATTGCGGATAAGCATCCGGCAAATGCTGCTGTTTTAATGGAGTGCTATCGAGGTACAACTGAAGAAAAGCCCATAAAAGCCTTAGCTTATTTAGACTTACAGGTTACAGATGATAAGACAGATGCGGTATTTTGCGACGCCGTAAATAGGTTGCTAACTCAAGCCAAAGAGGCCGGGTTAGCTAGATTGCTAGATAAAGAAAAAAACCAAGGACTGAATGCACAGGAAAAAGATCTGCTGCTTAAAATGCTTACAGAAAAATAGTTTAGTGCAAAATAACAGGAATTTGTAGTATAATTTTCGGTTCGGCGAAGTCAGGTCGAGCAGAGTCTTACGTGAGTAAATGATGAATCAAGAACAACAGCAGTCCCAACTTAAACAATTGATAGCAAAAGGCAAAATTCAGGGTTACCTGACTTATGCCGAGGTTAATGATCACTTACCTAGCGATATTGTTGATCCTGAACAAATTGAAGATATTATTGGCATGATCAATGATATGGGGATTCAGGTTTATGAAGTTGCGCCAGATGAAGATTCCCTTATCACCGACTCAGCAGCCGCATCAACAGACGATGAAGACGCGGAAGAAGTCGCCGCTTTAGCCTCTGTTGACAGCGAGTTTGGCAGGACCACAGACCCAGTACGTATGTACATGCGAGAAATGGGTTCGGTTGAATTATTGACTCGCGCAGACGAATTGAAAATTGCCAAGCGCATTGAAGATGGACAGCAGCAACTGGTTAAAGCCATTGCTCGCTCTTGCATAGTGGTTGAAGATTTTTTACAATCATTTGATGATATTTCTGGAGAAGAAGGCAGCATTAGACTGACTGATTTAATCTCCGGTTTTGTAGATTTAAGTGAACCCGAAGATTTTGTTGCCGCACTGCCCGTAACAGATGATGTCGAAGAGACCGAGGCCGAAGAAGAGCCCAAGGGACTCAATTACGAAGAAGTTAAAGAAAAAATAGAAGCACTCCGAAAACAGTTAAAATCGACTGTCGCTACCATAAAAAAACATGGCTATTCGAGCGACAAAGCCGGACAAGAGCTTGATGCCGTGGCCGAGTTGTTTATGGAATTTAAATGGACGCCAGCCTATTTAAAGAAATTGACAGCTATTATTCCTAATGGCGTTGCCGCTGTACGCGAACAAGAAAGACTGATTATGGATATTTGCATCAATCATGCAAAGATGCCTCGCAAGGAATTTATTGCCTCTTTTCCTGAGCATGAAACCAGTTCGGAATGGCTTGATCAGTATTTGAGTGGCGGAAGCAAATACTCGGCCGCACTGAAAGAACGCGAAAAAGAAGTCAGAAAAGCGCAAAAGATTTTGACCGATATAGAAGCGGAATACGGCCTAACCATTAGTGGATTAAAAGACATTAATCGGCGTATGTCTATCGGCGAAGCTAAAGCAAGACGAGCAAAAAAAGAAATGATTGAGGCCAATTTAAGGCTGGTTATTTCCATCGCCAAAAAATATACTAATCGCGGATTACAGTTC
>JADHTX010000137.1 GCA_016784875.1 Methylobacter sp. | reverse complement strand
GAAATGATAGCGAGTTGATTTTTGTCGATAGCAAGGCGCTGAAACAGGCGCATAGCAAGCTATGAAACTGTTTCAGCAACGCGGCTATCGGCATAAAATCAACCGCTAGGAATCCGCAACCGTGGCCGGGCGAAGTATAGTACTCAGTCAATACGGATATGTCAGGTAAAATTCGTTGAGCTAAATAAATCCGCTCATCCCATTCGACAAGCTCATGACAGGCTTCGACAAGCTCAGGACGAACGGATTTACGTTTACCCGTCAAAAACAGGATTGACTGAGTACTAGTTGATTCTCTAGAACATGCTACTTTTTAGTTTTTATATCAGTGATTATCCGTTTGACCGCTATCATCCCTGTGCCATTAATCATAATTAGCAAGCACTGAGCGTTACCTTATTTGTTGCTTTTCGTGGACTGACTGCGGTTTTTAGGTAAAATTGACGCTATTCATCATTATCTTCTAAAAACTGTGACGACTTTATTTCCCATTCCCGAAAATCATCCGCAACGCTTTGTCCTGCATAACGAGGTCCACGCCCGAGCGCCGATTGTCCTTAATTTACCGGTCAGAGCAAGCCATCTGGCATTATTGCTGTCTAATGAAGAGAAAATGCAAGAACGCAAGCATTTGATAACGCTTTGCGAAAGATTCGGTGTCGCCCCGCCTGAAAAAGAAGTCGATCACTTTAGCGCCACATTTAACTCCTTTCAAATACGTTGGGAACAACACGGCGAGTTCAGCACTTACAGCTTTTATGTACACGATACGCTTAAAGACCCTTTTGCGGATCCTGCGCTAAAAAAGGTTCCGGTAGATTGGATGTCGCAATTATCCGGGCAACTTATTGTTGCGGCTCACGCAACCATTGTCTCCGCTGCCGATATTCATTACGACGAGAATACTGATTTAGCGTCTCTGTCGACTTACTTTGCAGACAACCCGGTTATCGGTTCTAAAGTCACCGGCGGCGCTGCTTCGGTATTTACCGATTTTCGCATTCACGTTGATGGCTTTAGCCGTTTTTTAATTATTAACCACGGCCTAAGACCCGAACAGGCCGGACGCTTATTGCAACGGCTATTTGAAATTGAAGTGTATCGGGTTTTGGCATTGCTGGCTTTCCCCATCGCGCGCAAACTGTATCCGGCATTAAAAAAATCCGATCGGCAACTGTACACCATTACTAACGCCATGACTCTGCCTGACAACAATGATAGCGAGTTACTGGATGAGCTAACCACGTTGGCCGCTGAAGTTGAAAATTATATCTCCAGCAATCACTTTCGCTTTGCGGCTGCCAGTGCTTATTATCAATTGGTGGAGCAGCGCGTAAACGATTTACGCGAAGTCCGAATTCAAGGTATTCAGACCTTGGGCGAATTTATCAAACGCCGACTGGAACCGGCGGTGAACACCTGCGAATCGATTTCGCACCGCTTTACCCTGCTTTCCGAACGGGTCAGTAACGCCAGTCAGTTACTACGCACCCGGGTCGACATTATTATTGAGAAACAAAATCAGGGCTTGCTCGCGTCAATGGCTTTACGGGCAAAGATGCAACTGCAAATGCAGCAAATGGTTGAAGGTATCTCGATGGTTGCTATTACTTATTATGCCGCCAGTCTTCTCGGTAAACTGGCCGAAGTGCTTCATATCATGGGCTGGGCAGTCAATCCGGAAATCATTGAAGGCATTTCCATTCCTTTTATTTTGATCATTATCGCTATCAGCAGTAAGCGGATTCATAAAATCATTGCCAATACCACCGAATAATCCTAAAAAATCAGTTGGTGCGCGTGGAATCCGTTCGTGCTGAGCTTGTCGAAGCATGAACAATTAGGGCAGTTACGATGCTTCCATATCTTCAAGCTCAATATTGATCGCTTTGGTAGAAAGCAATATCTCGCTAATTGAGGCTAACAACGACAAAATGATAAAAGCCATGCTGAAGCCAAAAATCAAATTGCCGTAATATTGCAGCCGGTAAAAAATCAAGCCCATGGCAAATATGCAGCATATGATGCCGATAACCGCCATCAATTGCATACCGACGATAAAACGGAGGCGGAGCCTTAGGCTGTCGATCTGTTTTTTTGCGACCGGACTTTGGGTTTTATTAAACAGGTTATGCTGTTCTCTAATCCGGTTGGCAATTGCCAAAAAACGATTGGAATAGGCCAAAAACAAAACGGAAATGGCCGGAAACAGTAAAGCTGGCGTAGTGATAGATATATCCATGGCAATTTATAAAATGGGTTAATTATTTAGGCTATTTAAAGTAGCCTGACTTACGAAGATACCTATGCTCACGTCCACTCAGCAGCAATATCGATTAATAAAATACACTTTTCATCCAGTCTCAGCGACAGGGTTTTGCAAAGCATATCGGTATTAAAATCCCGGTAACGTTCCGACGTGACGATACGGTAGCTATCCTGTGCCGATTCAAGCGCAAGCAATTGGTAAAAATAGGGTCGCCATGCCCAGTTAAAGCCGAATTGAGTATCGTCCTCAAACCACTTGCCATCGGCAAAATTAAAATTGGATGAGATTTGATCGCCGTCGTTATTGCATAAATAGAACCGTAAAACGCCGCTTTTTTCAAATGGGTGCGCTGCTAATCGATTGAGGTTGAAGTCGGTTTTCAGGGCTGTTTTCAGAAGCTCGATTAGGTCTTTAATATTGGCGATAAACTGAATTTTCTGTATTTCTTTAACTAAGGTTTTGTCCAAAAAGGACTTTCTTATTAAGCTGATTTGCCGGTGATAATGCATCGGCTTTTTAAACTCTGCCGTAGCAGGCGAAAACAAATATCCTTGCATATATTGAGCGCCGCAGCTCAAACCGAAATGAAAGTCTTCATCGGTTTCCACGCCTTCGCAAACGATACGACAACCGGTGCGTTTCGCCAGACGGGATATTAAATGCACAACATCGCTGGCAATGCCCCCTTTGGCAGCATTCTGGAATAACTGCATATCCAGTTTGATGATGTCCGGTTGTATTGCCATCACTCTTTCCAGCTGAGAAAAGCCGGCGCCAAAATCATCAATCGCTATTTTTAACCCGTGCCTGCGATACACGCGGGCAATATCGACAAGCTTGTCCAGATCGCCTTTCGACTCGGTGATTTCAATAATAATGCGACTTCTATCAACCTTAAATTCCTCCAGCATAAGCAAGGTTGGTAATGAATTAAAATCGGCGAGCTGATCGATCCAAGCGGCAGAAATATTGATGGTTAAATAACCGGTACAATTCGACTCGCTAAATTGTTGCAGCGCTTGCCGCCGAATCGAGCGATCCCATGCTATCAATTGATCGGCAACAATATCAGGCGAAGAAAATAATGCGCCTGCCGAAATAACCCGGCCATTTGCATCGTATTGTCGGGCTAATGCCTCATAACCGATAATAGAGCCGCAGGCGGCACCGACAATAGGCTGAAAATAAGGAAATAGTTTTTTTTCTTGGTTCATATCGATATGATTTATTTAAGCGACTCGCCGTTGAATCCATTTTTTATCACTCCAACGCTGGAGTTCCGAGTCTTTTTAAGCAATCGATGTGCCAAAATTTTTAGGTTATTATGATGTGAAACTTATCTGTCGAATCTGGATAGATCTCGCTTGGATCAAAAGGTATGCGTGATTAGTCGTTAAGTCATGTGCACCAATTTAGGGTGATTTTATAGCAAGTCGCACCAACTTGGTTCTTTTTAATAAATATCCCTGAGTGACTAAAGCAACATCATTGTCGGTAAAACGCCAAAGGCAGCTCAGCATCAAACCTGTTTTCTTCCATTTTGAGCGGCTTTGCCGACAAAAAAATGCTTGCTAAAGGTCACTAAGATTTTATCAAGTTCGCCAAGGGTGCGCCGGTAAATCGGAAACGCCGATGGCTTCAGCCCCCGCTTTGGCGACTTGATGATCGTTTTCAACCGAACTGCCGCTGACCCCGACAGCGCCGATGAGAACGCCGTCCTTATCAACGATAGGAACGCCGCCGGGAAAGGTAATCAGTCCGTCGTTTGAATGCTCAATCCCGTAAAGCGGCCCGCCCGGTTGCGATAGCTGACCAATTTGCCCGGTATTCATAGCGAAGAAACAAGCGGTTTTAGCTTTCTTGATGGCAATATCCACGCTGCCCACCCAGGCATTATCCATTCTCACGAACGCCTTTAAGTCAGCGCCGGAATCTACTACGGCGATACACATCTGCGTACCGATTTTTTTTGACTCGGCAATTGCCGCAGCCATTGCCTGTTCGGCCAGTTCGTATGTTACATGCATGGTCTATTCTCCTTTGTTTTTAACAATAGCGCTTAATGATATGCCTTTCTGGCTTTATTTTGGAAAAATCATTTGTTCCGGACGGACGAGATCATCAAATTCCTGTTCAGTCACAAAACCGCCGGAGACCGCCTCTTCACGCAAGGTACTGCGATTTTTAAAAGCCAGCTTCGCAATTTTTGCGGCATTGTCGTAACCGATGCGCGGGGCCAAGGCGGTAACCAACATCAAGGAACGTTCCATAAGCTCGGCAATACGGTCAACATTCGGCTCAATGCCCGCGACGCAATGATCGGTAAAACTCATCGCCGCATCGCCGATAAGCCGGATCGACTGGAGCACGTTATAAATAATGACCGGCTTGAACACATTGAGTTCCAAATGCCCTTGCGCTCCGGCAAAGGTGACGGTGGTGTGATTGCCCATGACCTGCGCGCAAACCATCGTCATGGCTTCGCATTGGGTCGGATTCACCTTGCCCGGCATGATCGAAGAGCCGGGTTCGTTTTCAGGCAGCGCCAATTCGCCGATGCCGGAGCGCGGCCCCGAACTCAATAGGCGAATATCGTTGGCGATTTTGTTAAGACTGACGGCGACGGTATTCAACACCCCGGATATTTCCACCATTGCGTCGTGCGCGGCCAATGCCTCGAATTTATTGGCCGCAGAGGCGAAAGGAAGCCGGGTAAACTTCGCAACTTCTTCGGCGAACTGGTCGCCAAAACCCGGCTTTGAGTTCAGGCCGGTGCCCACGGCAGTGCCGCCTTGCGCCAAGGGATACAGCCGTTTGAGACTGTCGTTAATCCGGTCGATGCCCAGTTGCACCTGTGCGGCGTAACCGGAAAACTCCTGCCCCAGTGTCAGCGGGGTCGCATCCTGCAAATGCGTTCGCCCGATTTTGATTATTTCGCTCCACGACTGGGATTTGTCGGACAACGCGCGGTGCAAATGCTGAAGCGAGGGAATCAGCAAATGGTGCAATTGCTCGACGGTGGCGATATGCATCGCAGTCGGGAACGCATCGTTCGACGACTGGCTTCGATTACAATGATCGTTCGGATGAACCGGCGTTTTAGTTCCCATAGCGCCGCCAAGCCGCTCGATAGCCAAGTTGGAAATCACCTCGTTGGCATTCATATTGGACTGGGTGCCGGAGCCGGTCTGCCAGACAACAAGAGGAAAATTGTCGTCCAGGTTGCCATTGATAACCTCCTGTGCCGCATCCGCTATTGCGTAGCCGATTTTTTCATTGATGTTGTCCAGCGCGATATTCGATAACGCGGCGCAATGTTTGACTATGCCGAGTGCGCGGACCAAAGGCCGGGGCAGGCGCTCATTGCCGATTTTGAAGTTAATCAGGGAGCGCTGGGTTTGTGCGCCCCAGTATTTGTCGGCGGGCACTTGTATAGGGCCGAAGGAGTCGGTTTCGGTACGGGTGTTGTCGGTGTTTGTTTTCATGCGTGTCCTCTGATTAGGTTGCGGCATGGACAGACTCTAGCCGGGCGCTTATTGTGCGGTCTGCTCCAAAGCTGAAATTTTTGCTTTTATTTCGGCAATGCGCTCTGAATACTGATCATGACTCAGCGCAGCTTGCAGCCGTTCCAATAAAGGCAGACATTCCCGGTAGGCAGCCAGTGCCTCATCATAGTGCCGTAAGCTGTTTTCACAATCAGCCAGATTTTCCAATGAGCCACTTAAATCCTGCAACACTTTGGGCGTTGCGCCCAGGCTTGCTTGCAACTCACGGCGAATCTGCAAACTTTCCGTATAGCCCGCACAGGCTTCTTCATAATGCCCTAATGTTTTATCAATATCGGCTAAATTTTCAAACGCGACACTTAAATCGCGCAACACTTGCGGTGTAGCACCCAAGCTGACTTTTAAATCACGGCGAATTTGTAAACTTTCTGTATACCCTGCTAAAGCGGATTCATAACGTCCCAAGATAGTATCGATATCGGCTACCTTTTCTAAAGAGACACTTAAGTCGCGCAACACATTGAGTGTTGCACCTAGCCTTGTTTTTAACTCACGATCAATCTGTAAACTTTCTGTATAGCCTGCAAAAGCCTCTTCATAACGTCCGAATGTTTTATCTATATTGGCTAACTTTTCTAACGCGACACTTAAATCACGCAACACCTCAGGTGTAGCCCCCAAGCGGACTTTTAACTCACGGCAAATCTGTAAACTTTCTGTATAGCCTTTTAAAGCGGATTCATAATGTCCCAAGATAGTATTTATATCGGCTACTTTTGCTAACGAGACGCTTAAATCGCGTAACACTTGGGGGCTTGCGCCTAAGCTTGCTTTTAACTCACGGAAAATTTGTAAACTTTCTGTATAGCCCATAAAAGCGTTGTCATAACGTCCCAATGTTTCATCTATCTCGGCAATCCTAACTAACGAGACACCTAAATCACGCAACACTTCGGCTGAAGCACCCAGGCTAGTTTTTAACTCACGACAAATCTGTAATCTTTCTGCATAGGCTTGGTAGGCTTCATCATAACGCCCTAATGCTTGTTCTATTTCGCCTAGTCTGCTTAGGGCGCGAACTAACTGATACAAAGTCAGGTCGGTTTCGCCTTGATCCTTAATCATTTTATGGCTAAGGCTAATCAATTGCCCGGCCAGAGTTTCCGCCAGAGTCCATTGTCCTGAATCTAAAGCCGCATCAAACGCGTGACCAGTCACTAAAAACAATTCGCTATCGGCTATAGCCGTATGCCTGACCCTCTCCCACTCACGAATTTCAGGGCTGGTTAATGCCTGTTCGTTAATGGTAATGGGCTGCTCTACTTTACCAACAGCAATGCGGTCATAATTAACACGCGGTGTCGGCGTGACTTTGGCAGGCCGCAATTCATCAGTATGACTTCTAATCGACCATAAATCAGGGGCAATTTCACGCAAGCGGCTTTTATAAGCCAAAGGCAACAAAATGATGAATGGACGAGGATAATCCCGCCTAATCAGGTCGCGTCTTTCATTGAATCGGGCAAAAAAATTATCAAGAGCTTGTTGCCACTCTGTCGAGCGGTGATGATGCAGCTCCAACCAGCACGGAACCACGACATGAGGAATAAGTGTGTGTTGTAACTCGTTAAAAATATCCTGAGTTAAGGTTTCAGGATGCAAAGGCCGTAACACATGTAACTGAGAAACCCGTCCCTGAAGTTGGCTTTGCAGCCGTTGTTTAAAGCTTTCCGCCAGTAACGCATCCTCGACAAACAGCACAATCAGGCTAAACCGCTCCGCCCATTCGACATGTCGACTCAGCTCTTGCCATTGTTCCTCTTCCCCGGCCGATAACAGCCGCTCCGGCTCCACGCTTATCTCCTGATTTCTTCTCGAAGCAAAGGATGCACGTCATACCAGTCATCGCCATTGCGGTAGTTGAGCACTAATTTGGTGTCGAAAAAACGCGCCAGTGATGGAAGCTCTTCAATCGATTGCAGTTCGGCTTCTTTGGAATCGTGGATTTTAACCAACCATTGTTTATCGTCTTCCGCTATCGGCAACATTTCGCGGCGTGAGTGATTAAGCGTTTGCTCGATAACGCTATCGGGTATAGGCCATTCACCTCTGTTTTTGGAACTGGCTTTGACCAGACTGTCGCGAATCAGACGGAAAAAATCTCGTAAGTCGCCGCCCGATGCTTGAGCCAACTTATTAAGCTGAGCTTCGCTAAAAATTTCTTGCCACCTCGAACAGCGCCTGTTCACAAACTCGCGCATAATGGCTAAACCATCCTGATCGGTTTGATTGTCTTTTTTCTGCACATGAATACAGGGTAAGGTACAACCTAAATTACAACCCAACTGTCGACCTAAACCGGGAACCAAAGGCGTTAAGTACGGCGGAATGGTATAAATAATATGCAGCATCGGAATTTGCAAGCTGCCGGCATGGCCTGAAAACAGGTTTTCCACGCTTTTATAAACCTCATTGGCTCCATCTACACCTACGCCGCGCAGTTGTTCTACCGAATCGACCAGTAACACCACTTTTTTATTGGGGTCTTGAGTTTCTTTGCGAATCAGTTCCACGACTTCTTGGGCAAAACCATGTGCGTCTTTAACAATACGTGCGACATGGCCGCGCAAGCCTTGCTGTAATTGTTGTTTAAAACTGGG
>JADHTX010000136.1 GCA_016784875.1 Methylobacter sp. | reverse complement strand
ACTAATTTTGTTGCCTCCTGAGCCTCGATAAGCCCGGAACGCGCCTCACGGTACACTCGTGCCGCTTCTTTGCGAACGTCTTGCAGAGTGTCCAATTTGGCGCGGTATCGAGTGCCTTTCTCAAGGGGTAGGTCTACAACCTCACCGGTTACAGAATCAATTAAAGCGGGGTTATCATTAGCCATAAATCAACCTTAAACCGGCAGCTTTTTAGCATCATATTCAGCTTGAGCTTTGATGCTGTTTAACAATTGATTTCTTTGCTCATGATCGGCAACAAAACCTGTTTTGTTCTTTCTAATGTCATCAATTGCTTTTTGTAGCAATCGGATAACGTCATCTGTGCCGGTATTTTCTCGAATCAAAATTTCAACACTTGCTGGATCGATAAAACTTAATTCCCATGATTGATTGACATATGAAGTATCGCCATTTCGATCAATGTCCGATGGGGATGGATAGATCTCATCATCGAAGTCAATATAATCAGATTCTTGGTAAAGCCGAATATTGTGAAAATAATGCGGTTGTTTGTATTTCGCATTAGATAGCAATCTTTCTTTAATCAGTTGTTGGTCTTGCATGTGTAAATCCCTCGCCGGTAATCCGGAATTATTAATTTAATTTTTAAATCCAGTTATTTATCGAACGAACACCCGAACAAACGAACACCCTTATAGGGTGTTGTTCGGCTTGTTCGTGTTCGGTGTCGCGAACAAGTTCGAACATGTTCAGGTTTTGTTCGTTGTTCGTTCATTGTTCACAAAGCCAAATCAGGCCATCACGCTCGACAATAAAATCCAGTTTGAGTAACTTTTCTTTGCAGCGATTAAATGCCATACGCTTTGCATCAGACTCGCCGTCGATAGCCTGCATAACTTCATCACGCCATGATTCAAGCATTGCAAAGTCATTGCTGTCATCACGCGCTAACACACCCTTAAGGCTGGTTAAAATAACCTCCTCGCGTGGTGTTAGTTTTGATTTGTTGTCGCTTGCTATAACAACGCCTTGATGTTCTAAATAGACGCTTGTCAGCGGTTCGCCGTCCTCGTCCAGCCATCCATCAAGCTCAGTCACTTGCAACTTGAATTGCATTGAATTAAGGCTTTCAAAGTCTTTTGACTTATGACAGGCCAAGGCAACACCGCCACCGCTCTTAGTGGTTGAGAACTCGCCATCCATTGAGCCACGAATCGAACTAGAACCCCGGCTACGGTCTTTCTGTCCGTGGCCGGAATGATGGCAGACTAAAGTTGCAGCACCCAACGGCTTAAAGTACATGTCGATATTGTTGATAAACGCGCCAATATCTTGGGAAGAGTTCTCGTCGCCACTCATATTCCTGTGAAGGGTATCAATAGCGATTAACTTAACATTCGGGCAGTTTTCTTTGATCGTTTCAGCGATCCATTCAACATTGCCAGCATCGAGCATTTGCGCCGGAATTTCGCTAATGTACAGGCCAGCTGATGCTTTCATCCCATATTTAATCTCTAGCGCCCTAAGTCGCCGTTGTTGACCTGAAAAGCCCTCGCCACACAGGATAACAACATCAACTTGCTTGGTACGTAAACCACACCAGTTCAAGCCTGCCGCCATACAGAACGCCCAATCCAAAATAAACAGCGATTTAAACGACCCAGGCTCACCAAATAAAAGATTCAATGTGCCTTGTTCAATAAATCCCTTTAGCAACCAAACAGGCGGCTTTAACTCGTCAGTCATGGTTGAGGCAGATTTCAAAGGAAACGGCGGTTTTTTAGCATCGACATTTACGCCATTAATAGGCTTAACATTCGATGTTTTGGTTTTGGTCTGCTCCTGCATAAACAGGCGTTGATTCTGGCGCGTAAGCTCAGGGTTCCAATTTAACGCGCCCATCTACCACTCACCATTGCATTCAAGCAGGCGAAAACAATCAAACGCATCCGAAGCAAAACCAGTGTTCAATACATCAGAACTATGACTAAATACCCGAACAACACCATCTTTGCAGTTATCGCAAATTTGAACGCCGGGTATTTTGCTGCTAGAGTTCGGGTGTAGATATTTAGCACCTTTCTTAATGTAACCGTTCCTAGTCAACACATCATGCACACTATAAGCTTGGTTAAATGCTTTGATAGGGCATTGCCAGCCTTTTATGCTTTCTCCCGGCTGTGCCTTATATGGCGCGATTTTGGGCGGTTTTATCTCGACAGGCGCTTGTTTCTTTATCCAATCTTGTGTGATTCCATCAACATCAAGAGCAGAACCTTCATGCTGATAGAACTTAAACAATTTCATCCGACTATCATCTGGACAGCGCGGAAAATACCATGCTTGCGCCCAAGTTTTATTCTCGGTAACAGGCGCAAGCATCACGCCTGCACCATGTAACTCAGTGAATAAATAATCTAATACAGCTGGTAATTGTTCAGGCGTGTATCTAGCGAGAATGACAGCACGGTATTTATGATAATCAGCTCCATACATACCACCGCTATCAATGCCTTTTGCTGCTAATTCTTCGCGAGTTGCACCATTGGAATGACTTGAATAAATACAATGCGGCAAACCAAGCTTGGTTAAGACTTCATGCAATCCCAAAGGATGTGGTGCGCCTGCGATTATCTCGCCACCGTCGCCGATCCGACTATCACCATCTAAGATCACGATTTCAGCAATGTCACCTGTATCGGCAGTGGTACGAATAGCTCCGGTCGTCCTGATAAGGTAGCTACCGTCCTTATTCCCAATAGCAGGTGAACTCAGCTCTTTTGCCAAACTTGTGAAGTCTGTTTCCCATTCAGTTAATGCTGTATTAACGAAACCACCGCTACACTTTGCAATTGTGAATAAGGCTCTTTCAACACGATTGAAAGTCTCATCATCAACCGGCAAAGCTGGTGTAGTTTCAGCCAGCAAAGCCGTCATTGCTGCATTAACTTTTTTAGTCACACCTTGAAACTTAAGCTGGTTTTTATTCAGCTTCATATTGAGCTTGTCGGCCAGATCATCCCAACTCATGCCGGATTGAGTTAAAAAGGTTTCAATGTCGTCAAAGGTAATAGCACTCATAACAGCACCGCCGCCAGCAAAATGACTACTAACTCAACTTGAAAAACCATGTTATAATTAGCTTGAAAATCATATAAAAATGCTATTCCGGTATTGGCGTACCGGATAGCACCATCGAAGCATTTATTCATCAGCAACATCTCCCGATAGCAGCACATATTGAGCGATTTTGCGCTTGCTACCATGAGTTACATTGACCGGATAAGTCGCAATGATGTGACCTTTATCCTTAAGCTCGAAAATTCTAGCCGCGATTGACATAACAAACAGCTCCTGGCGAGCCTGTATTGTTGTTAACGGTTTTTTCCTAAGCCACGCAAGAACGCGATTGCGTTGTGAATTAGCGGTATCGTTTAGTTTCTCACTTGCACGTTCTACCTGTCTATCCAGTGCAGCATCCATGCCGTCCGATAATAGATAAGGCGTTTCGTCGTCTTGGTCAATGTCTTGGTAATTAATTGATTCCATTACGCCACCTCGCCATTCAGTTTTGATGCAATCCATGAATCAATGGCATCGGAACTCCATGCAATCGCTCTCGCTCCGATTTTTACCGGCACGGGAAAAGACGGGTCGTAATATTTTGAATCTGGGTCGTTTTTTTGGTAAATTGCTGACTTTGAAAGACTGATTTTTTGTTTTACTGCTGGTAATCTTAAAAAAACTTTTGTATTGCGTGGCGATTGTGCCATAATAAAAACTCCGAAAATATAAGTTAAATTCCGAACTGTTTTTATTGTGCCAAAAAAAAGACGGCACAAAACAGAACGAGTTTCTTTCTGTTCGGCCATCTTCGCATCGCGCTTGGATTATTATGATGTATATCCTATTTGCAACGGGTCAACCCTCGCGGCATCTCGCCACGGCAAAAACTTTATACACCGGCTTACTATTTTTGCCTGCTTTCCATCAGGCTATTTTGATTGTCTAGTTTTTATTTTTTAGCCTCTCGCCAAAAAAATAAAAATGTCAAGCAAAATTTAATTTATTTTTAAACAATAGCATGTAAAAAATTGCTTGTCAAGTACTTTGACGTACAAAGCAACGCTAATACATATTATACCAACTAAATCAATACTTTAATGCTTTACTTGGTATTAATATCAACTGCACTCGTTGCGGTTTTGTCGTCAATTCATTATAAAATTAAGCTGTTTTTTTAAATGGCAGCACGGCAGCAACTGGCTTTAGTCCAAATTCTGCATAACTGCCGTCGATAATTCTACTCAGCGCAACATTCCATAATTTAAGCGCCTCATACTTTTCGTCAAAATAATCATATAAGTCGTAATGTTTTGTACTTACGTCACTTAGTGCATGGTTCTGGATTTTGTCGCGTACCTCCTTTGAAATACCAGCCTTGCCGCTCAGGGTTTTAAATGTTCTTCGCAGGTCGCGCGGTGTAAATACTGCAATACCTGATTGTTCGCATAACCGACGTGTTGCTTGGTTAATACCGTCGGCGCGTAACGGCTCTATGCCATTTTCAGCGGGAAACACAAGCTCATCATGCAATCTGGGTGTTGTGCTTAAAATATCGGCACCAATATCATTTAATGGAATAATCCAGTCCAGACCGTTTTTACTTCGGATGGGTGGGATATGGATAAATCTTTGATTAAGGTGTATTTCATCCCAGCGCAAACCAGCCAGTGCTTCGACACGCGCACCGGTACAGAGCATTAGCTTTAAAATATTTTTTCGGTGAATGTGCATGCCGCTGGCGTCCAGTGCTTGCCAAAATTTATGCACTTCCAGCTCGGTTAAAAAACGATCTGCTGGTGATTCTTTCTTTAATGGCTTTCCAATGCCTAGAACCGGATTAACTTTTATAAAGAACTTAACATTATCTGCAATAGGCGCACAAAGTCCGGTATCTTCTGATTCAAGCTCGATAGCCCAAGCAAAGGCGGCTGATAAATACGACCTCATTCTATTAGCCATAACCAACGCGCCACGCTGCCGGATAGGGCGTAAAATGGCGCGAATATCCTCTTGTGTAATCTGGTCGGCTTTGATAGTGACATCGAAGTCTTTTAAATTCAACGCAAATGCACCTTTAGCAGAAGTGTAATAGCTTTTGCTCATGTTTATATGTGCATAATCTATATAGGAGTCGATTAATTGCTGAAAAGAACCCTGTAGCTGTCTTTTGCGTTCAAGAGCGGCTTGTTCTTGTTTTTCTCGCTCTTTCGCGGCATCTTCTTGCTGCTTTTTAACCTTAATATCAACGCCACCCTGACCACTCTGATACTCTTCTGACAGTTCATCGTATTTATCATGAATAGCTTTTAGGGTTATGCCATTTTTGCCTTTTTTATCGTAACGGCCAATTTTTATTTGTTTCTCTTTGCGGTCAATATAATAAATAAAGTAAGCATCAATAACCCCGCTTGGTAAAACTTTAAAGGCTAATGTACCGTCCAGTTTATGGCGTTGCTTTTCTCTGATTAAATACGGTTTGTCTTTTGGCTTAAGTGCATCAAGCTCTAGTGTTGTGATTGCCATAATGTACAACTCCATTTTTTAGTCTGGACAGAACCGTTTTTAGTCTGGGCAATGGTCTGGGCAGAATGATAGGATTTAATAAGATTTTATTATACTTTATAGGACGCTAAACGCGATACAGTCACGCAACTATTTGTTTTTTATAGGCGTAAAGGATGGTGTTATATCTCGTTAAACTATTGTGCGGATGACTGTTAATCATTAGGTCGGCGGTTCGAGCCCGTCCGGGGGAGCCAAGTAAATCAAAGCCTTACATGCAAATGTAGGGCTTTTTTTATGTCTGTTGTTTTTCGTGGTGCCTTACTGTTTTTAAGTTTTTGTTTATAAAAGGCCATCGCCGGTACAAATTCGTCCGCTTTGCTGATTCAATCATGCATGAGGCTCATCCATATAAATAATTAACTCTACACTTCACCTTTTGCCCTCCGCTATTTTCATCAACATCTTTTTCAAATGTTGGGTTTTTATATCTGTTTATCCTATGGAGCATGGCGGGGTCTTGTTTCAACCATACGCAGTAAAAACGCTTATTCTTTTAAGACAATGTCATATTGTTGAGTTCTTCAGTGTAATCATCTTTAGAAAGAATAGAGCTTATAAAGTAGACTATTCATTGGTTCTCGATCCTGCATGTATACCTGACATCCTTGTACATGCAGGCTTTAAATATCAGATATTCGATTTGGAATAGATGGATATAATGGGAAACTGTCTCTGCTTAATAACCCGTCAGCAGGGCTCGATGGTATCCCAACAAACCGCTGACGCTTATCTAATTTCTTTAGCGATATTTCATTAATTTTGATCATACAAGGTAATGAGAAGCTGCGTATATACTTATAAAAAAGGTTGAAACTATGAAAGCAATAATAATGACAGCAGTCGGTAGTCCCGATGTGCTGCAGTTACACGATATTGAAGAGCCTGAAATATCCACGGCAAATCAGATTAAGGTTCGGCTTAAAGCCGCAGGAGTCAATCCTGTTGATACTAAAATCAGAGCTAATGGTTTGCTTTATGATAATCCTCTGCCTGCGGTTTTGGGTTGTGATGGGGCTGGAGAGGTAATTGAAACAGGCGCTGCTGTTAGCCAATTTAAGGCAGGCGATAAAGTTTGGTTTTGTCATGGTGGGCTAGGTCGTGAACAAGGCAATTATGCTGAATATACGGTGATTGACCAGCGCTGGGCCGGTTTGATGCCGGAAACGAGTTCATTTGCTGAAGCAGCTGCATTGCCGTTGGTGTTGATTACCGCGTGGGGCGGACTATTTGACCGCGGCGGATTGCAATCAGGTCAAACTGTACTGATTCATGCCGGAGCAGGCGGCGTTGGACATGTGGCGATACAATTGGCGAAATTAAAAGGTGCCCGAGTGGTCGTTACTGTGAGTTCTGAGCAAAAGGCCGAATTTGTCAAAGCGATGGGTGCTGATGAAGCAATTATTTATACCAGAAACGATTTTGCTGACGAGGTAAATAAGCTGACTGATGGCAAAGGCGCTGACTTGGTTTTCGATACCGTGGGTGCTCAGGTATTTAAAGAAAGTATTCCGGTGACAGCGCATTTTGGTCGTTTGGTGACTTTGCTCGATCCTGGTGAATTGAATCTGGCTGAAGCACGAATGCGTAATTTATTGATAGGCTTTGAGTTGATGTTAACGCCTATGCTTAGAGATTTGCCCGAGGCAAGAGATAAGCACGTTGAAATATTAAAGCAGTGTGCGCAATGGTTTGATCAAGGATTGTTAAAAACGCATATCAGTAATCAGTTGCCGCTGGAAGAGGCTGCAAAAGCCCATGAGCTGATAGGGGCAGGGCATAGCACCGGGAAGATTGTGTTGACTGTGTAGTGCTCCGGTTTTTTGAAAACAACTTTATGCCGGATGGGGATAGTTGCTTTGATAGGAGCGGTTTAGGCATCGTTATCTGTTGTAGCAAATAAAACGCGTACTACCTTATTCAGACATATTGTTGAAAAGAAATAAGAGTGTAGTGTTTAAAATTAACAGGATATGCTCTATGAAAATCAGGGGCGTGCGACCGCCCCTGATGACTTAGCGTCCGCTTGCTACCACTTAGTCGCAGCGAAAGCGCGTGAAAGCACCGCTCTGGCGTCGAGCATTGAATTTGTTGTATCTGTGGCGGCTTGGCTAGCTTCGGATTCGGCTTGTTTGGCGCTACGGGAGTGGTCTTGGGCGTGAGTTGCAGCCTCTTGTGCCTGATCTCGCAGTCTCTGCGCATCGTCACGAGCCCGTTCAGCTAATCGCTTGGCTTCATGACTCTCCGCAAGCGCCTGTTGCAGTTGCGACACTAAATCCTCAGCCTGGCGATGTAGCTCCTGTAACTGTTCCATTGAGGTCTGCGTATTATTAAGCCGCTGTTCAATTTCTTGAGCGTGATTGGCCGACTGTTCATTAAAATGTTCTGCTTGGGCGGTATGCTCACGCGACTGCTGGGCGGAGAGTTGAGCCTCAGTCATAGCTGATTGCGCTTGGCTTGAGGTTTGCTCAATGTCGGCAAGAGATGACTGTGCTTTGTTTAGCACATCGACTGTCTCAGTGGAATGAATGGAGGCGTTGCCGGCGTGAGTCTCGGCTTGAGTAGCAAAAGTTTGTGCTAAATCGGCCGACTGCTGAGCGTTTTGAGTAAACTGATCCGCATTGCGCGCATGATCGTTGGCCTGATCGGCATAGTTGGCAGCTGTTTGGGCGTTGGTTTGAGCATCCTGAGCTGAGTTACCGGCATATTCAGCCTGTTGCTGGGCTAGCTCGGCATTATCTCGCGTTGTACGAGCCGAAGTTTCGCTTTCGGTTGCTGCATGTGAGGCTGATTCAGCTTGTGTTTCGGCTTGCTGGCGAGCTAAAGCGGCTTGATCTGCATGTTGGGAAGCTGCTTGGG
>JADHTX010000135.1 GCA_016784875.1 Methylobacter sp. | reverse complement strand
TGTTTAAAGACGGTGAACTGGTGGTGGTTGACGGTAAGGTTGTTCATACCAAATGGGGTACGACGCATGTCGTTAATCCCGAATTTGATCCATCTCTGGAAAAAGATCTGCAAAAATATTTTGACCGGTTTATGACTATGAAGCTTGGTAACTTTACTATTAGTGATGATGAAATAACCGAGGATGGGCGCGGCAGTTTGACTGTGCATCCGCTTAAAGGAGACGTGGCATGATCATTAATGGTGTAGCAATAGACGCAACCTTTGCCGAAGCCTTTCCGATGAAAGCGACTCGCGCCATCATCACCGCACAAAATGAAAAATGGGCGATGATTTCTGCACAAGCTATGACCGGTTTTGCCACCTCGGTGATTGCTTGTGGTTGCGAAGCTGGAATTGAGAGGGTTCTTGACCCTTCCGAAACGCCTGACGGTCGTCCCGGTGTATCCATCATGATTTTTGCGATGGGCGGTAAAGGCTTGGCTAAGCAGCTTGAAACGCGGGCAGGGCAATGTGTATTAACATCGCCGACCTCTGCCTTGTTTGCAGGTATCGATGGCGGCACCAGAATAGCCTTGGGAAAAAACTTGCGCTATTTTGGTGATGGGTTTCAGGTGGCTAAATTGATCGATGGCAAGCGTTATTGGCGCATTCCGGTTATGGATGGCGAGTTTTTAGCCGAAGCGACTACCGGTCAAGTCGATGCTATTGGCGGCGGTAATTTTTTGGTGTTGGCCGAGTCGCAACCGCAAGCTTTGGCTGCCTGTGAGGCGGCGATTGAAGAAATGCGTCAAGTCCCTAATGTGATCATGCCTTTCCCTGGAGGTGTGGTTCGTTCTGGATCCAAAGTCGGTTCTAAATATGCGGCTTTAGGCGCGTCAACAAATGATGCCTTTTGTCCGACGTTAAAAGGCATGACCAAAACTGATCTGTCACCGGAGGTTGAGTCGGTCATGGAAATTGTTATCGACGGTTTAAGCAAAGAAGATATAGATAAAGCCATGCGCGTGGGTATTCGAGCGGTGTGTGATTTAGGTGCGGTGAATGGCATCAAGCGCGTTAGTGCGGGTAATTACGGTGGCAAGTTGGGGCCGTTCCACTTCCATTTACAGGAGATTATGGCATGAGTGCTTTAACTTTTACGTTGAAACAAAGGCCAGATCAGCGAGTCGATATGTCTCCGCTGGTTTGTCAAAAATTGGCTGCTATGCAGTTCTCTGATATTGCCGGGATAACTTTGCAGAATGGTAAGCGGAAGATTCGGGTAGACGAGTTGTTCGGTATTACTGGTTCCGATGCGCAAAATATTGTGATAAAAAATAGCTTTAATAAGCTTGATTTTATCGGTAAGGATTTGGATGGTGGGCGCATAAGAGTTGAAGGCGATGGGGGAGCATATCTTGGGCTAGGTATGAAATCCGGCGAGATTGAAGTATCCGGCGATGTCGGGCTTTATGCGGCCTGCGAAATGAAAAAAGGTTTTTTGCGTATTAACGGTAATGCAGGGGATTTTTTGGGTGCAGCCCTGCCAGGCAACAAAATGGGTATGAAAGGTGGAACTATTTTGGTCAAAGGTAATGTCGGGGAGCGTGCCGGAGATCACATGCGTAGAGGCAATATCCTGATTGAGGGGAATGCCGGGGATTATTGCGGTTCCAGAATGACGGCGGGAACTATTGCGGTTATGGGTCGGACCGGACGATATTTGGGTTTTGCGATGCGCCGTGGTACGTTGTTGTTATGGAATCAGCCGCAGGCCTCGGCAAGATTTAATGATTGCGGTGCGCATACCTTGGCGTTTTTGCCGATATTGTTTGCATCGTTTAAGAAGCTAAATTCCAAATTTTCGGACAGCTCCGAGGCTTTTAACCGGGTGCAACGTTATGCCGGCGATATGTCGGAAATGGGGCGAGGCGAAGTATTGGTTAAAATAAGCTGAAAACTTAAAGCATCCAGTTTATTTGCAGCGGTTACAAAAAAGCCCCGGATTAACGGGGCTTTTTTTTGTTTGAAAGACGGGTTAAATTTTTCCGTCCAAACCCATCTGGAAATATTTGTGGATAATTTTATCCTGATTTTCCAGAAGCCAATCGATATTCGGCGTGTTATTCATTGCTTTATGAATAGCTTGCGCCATGGCTTTGCGGTGGATGTCGAATAGAATTTTATGATCCAGGTTGTCATCTGTCGCAACACTCGGATTCAACCAGACTGAGCAGATAATACCTAAGTCGTTAGCCTTTTCTTTGGGAATGTCGCCAGCGCGCACGGCATCAAGTACGCCGTTAGCTATAGCTGCCTGCACGGTACCCATTAGAATATTGGTATAGCGGCTGTTGTTTACCGTTACCTTGCTGACCATTAATGTTACGGGGCGCACTTGAATATCGGTATTTAAAAGGGCGAAGACTTTGGAATGGCCTTTGGCTTGATCGCCTGTCAATGTTGCCAAGGCAATACCGACCGGGCCGTCCAGTTCTCCGATAATGATTTCAGGTTCTGCTGCCGTACCCGCGGGGCCGCCTGCAACCAGTGCTTCACCGGTGCGCAGTATAATTCTTTCGCTCATAACTTCAAAAACTCCAAATTAATAATAGAGGAGAACGTAGAATAGCATAATTTGGATTATTTCTGAGTAGAGTTATGGTTTCAACATTAACAGCAAGCAATCATAATCGAGATGTTGTTGGCTTAAGGTATGTGTATCCGGTGCTTTCTAGGCGAGCAGGCGGATTGTCAATTGGTATTAATTTCAATCCTAATAATTCCTGTAATTGGCGTTGTGTATATTGTCAGGTACCTGATCTTAAAGTGGGTGCTGCCCCGATGATGGATTTTCAGCTATTGGAGCAAGAGTTGAGATGCTTTCTTGATGATGTGCTTGAGGGTGATTTTTATGAGCGATTCCAAGTTGATGAAGACCGCCGGATTATTAAGGATATTGCTATATCGGGTAATGGTGAGCCGACTAGCTTAAAAGATTTTGATAAGGCAGTGGCTTTGATCGGTAAAGTAGCGACAGAGGTTGGCGTTTTGCCGCAGGGTAAATTTGTATTGATTACCAATGGTAGCTTGATGCAACGAGATAGTGTTCAGAATGGCCTGAAGAAGTTACATGAATATGGCGGAGAAGTCTGGTTTAAGATGGATAGTGTCACGGAAGAGGGTAGAGCATTAATAAATAATGCCGGGCAGAGTTGTCAGTCGAGTGTTGATAATCTGTTGATTTCGGCAAAGCTTTGTTCAACAAAGCTACAAACCTGTTTATTGAATTACGATAAGCAAGGATTGTCGTTGATCGAAAAAAAAGCGTTTCTTGATTTGCTTAGGGGGATTAAAGAAAAGGGCTGTCAGCTGAAGGAGGTGATGCTGTATACAATTGCTAGGCAATCGCTCCAGCCGGAATCGGAACGGTTGGAGCGATTATCGCTGGAGGTGCTGAATGCATTCGCAGATGAAATCAGGCTCTTAGGTTTTGAGGTCTTGGTGAGTCGGTAAGGTGTCAAGCGCTGATATCCAGCAACGACCCTATTGTTTTTTTATCGGCATCAAGTAATTTAACAGCGGCGGATGTTTCCAGTTCAGCCTCTTTTAAGCTGAGTACCGGTTTGATAATATCGCTGGACTTGAATTCTGAGCTGCCGACTTCATTGTTTTGTATGGGCAGCTTGGCAATCTCTTGAGCGGCCCCCGCTGATTTATGTTGAGCGGTATTGATTAGGTTGACTGCACTGGTTGTAGGTGAAATGTTCATATCGGGCCCCCTGTACATAAAATTGACTTCAAGTTAATACTACATCCATATGGGGTATATGAAAAGATGGAATTATGACTTTAAGTTATAACTGTGAACAACAGGGCATTTTTTTTAGTGGTAAACCATTATATAGGGCGATTAATTTTAAATTTATAGCTTGTCGTCTGTGTGTAATTGCGGATATAATTGCAAGTTCATTCAAAGTGCGAATGTGGCGGAACTGGTAGACGCGCTGGATTTAGGTTCCAGTAGGTTATCCTGTGAGAGTTCGAGTCTCTCCATTCGCACCACCCAATTCATTTAAAAGTTAGCGATAGATATGATATATCGCTAACTTTTCAGATCTCATGAGCCGTTCGCCGGTGTTCTATAAAACTCTTATTTTAAATTTAGTTGAGGTAAAGAAATGCAAGTTTCTGTCGAGAAGACATCAGAATTAAGCAGAAAAATGACTGTTTGCGTGCCTGAAGATGTTGTTCAGGAAAAAATGGCGGCACGTTTAAAGTCGTTAGCGCGCGAAGTTAAAATTGATGGCTTTCGTCCGGGTAAAGTACCCCAACATGTCATTAAGAAAATGTATGGGGAACGGGTTCGTGGTGAAATAACCGGGGATCTTATTCAAGCTACATATTATGAAGCATTGCAGGAGCAGGATTTAAAGCCTGCCGGTTATCCGCATATTCATCCGGAAGATGAAACCGAAGGTTTCAAATACGTCGCAGAATTTGAGGTTTATCCTGAAATATCGCTGGAAGGTGTTGATCAAATTCAGGTGTCGCGGCCTGTTGCTGCCGTTCAAGAGGTTGATGTTGACGGTATGATTGAGAAGTTGAGGGCGCAAAAGAAAAGTTGGTCCGTTGTTGAGCGTGCAGCTCAAGAGCATGATCGTGTGACTATCAATTTTTCAGGCGCTTCCGAAGGCGAAAACTTTACGGACGGAAAAGTAGAAAATTATCCTGTTGAAATTGGCGCAAAACAAATGATTTCCGGTTTTGAAGAAAACCTGATTGGTCTTGTTGTGGGCGCGAATAAAACCTTTGAAGTGACTTTCCCGGAAGAATATGGCAATGAAAAATTGGCCGGTAAAGTGGCTGAGTTTGAAGTTGAAGTCGTTAGTGTCGAAGAAGCTGCGTTACCTGAAATAGATGATGTATTTATTAAGGCATACGGTATTGATGGTTCGGTAGATGCTTTTCGCGAAGATATTAAAAATAATTTGGAAGGTGAGCTTGAGCAGGCATTGCGTGGCAAGCTTAAAAATGCAGTGATGGATGCTTTGTATGAAAAAATCCAGATCCTAGTGCCAAATGCATTGGTAGATCAGGAAGTTGAAAGTATGATGAAGCCGTATATCGAAAATGCTAAAAAACAGAAAATGAAGCAGGAAGATTTGAAGTTGCCAAGAGATTTATTTGAAGAGCAGGCAAAGCGACGAGTGGCTCTGGGATTGATTCTGGGTGAAATTATTGATAAAAACGGTATTAAGCTGGACGATAGTAAAGTCCGATCTACTATTGAAGATATGGCGAAGAGCTATGAGCGTCCTAGTGACGTTATAGAGTGGTATTATTCTGATGAAACTCGATTGAATGATGTGCGGCAGATGGTTTTGGAAAATCAGACCATCGATTGGTTGGTTGCTCAGGCAAAAGTGTCTGATGAAACGATAAGTTTTAATGATGCGGTGAACAAAAAAGGACAGGGTATTTAAATGTATAACCAATACTTAAGAAATCAAGCGAACGCACCAGAAGCAGCTGGTGGATTGGTTCCTATCGTAATTGAGCAAACTGCGCGGGGCGAACGTTCTTTCGATATTTATTCAAGGTTATTAAAAGAACGGGTCATCTTTCTGGTGGGTCAGGTTGAAGATTACATGGCTAATTTAGTCGTTGCTCAGTTGCTTTTTTTGGAGTCGGAAAATCCTGATAAAGACATACATTTATATATCAATTCGCCTGGCGGGTCGGTAACGGCGGGTATGTCAATTTATGACACCATGCAGTTTATTAAGCCTGATGTCAGTACCATGTGTATTGGGCAGGCTGCCAGTATGGGCGCGTTGCTTTTGACTGGTGGAGCAAAAGGAAAACGTTATTGTTTGCCTCATTCAAGAATGATGATTCATCAGCCATTAGGCGGTTATCAGGGGCAGGCTTCGGATATTGATATTCATGCCAAAGAAATTTTATTAATCAGAGAAAAACTGAATAAAATTCTTTCTGATCATACAGGGCAGCCAATAGAAAAAGTTCGGCAGGACACTGACAGAGATAATTTCTTAAGTGCAAATGATGCTGTTAGTTATGGTCTTATTGATCAGGTGTTGTCGAATCGTGCAACTGTTGCAAATAAATAACGGTTGGTATTTTTTTGTATTCCGATATATCCTTTATTTTATTGGAAGTAAAAACATCATCTCTGAATCGTTGCGGGAGTTCAATTTATGAGTAATGACAAAAACAGCAAAGATGACGATAAGCTGCTTTATTGTTCTTTTTGCGGTAAAAGTCAGCATGAGGTTAGAAAGCTAATTGCAGGTCCATCGGTTTATGTCTGTGATGAATGTGTAGATCTTTGTAATGACATTATAAAAGACGAATTGCAGGATGAATCCTCTTCTTCTTTTAGTGGCGGTGAGTTGCCAAAGCCTAAAGAGATAAAAGAAGAGCTTGATGGCTATGTTATCGGGCAGGAAAATGCAAAAAAGATTTTGGCTGTGGCTGTGTATAATCACTATAAACGCCTGCGCAGTAAATCTAAAAAAGACAGTGTTGAATTGGCCAAGAGTAATATTTTGTTGATTGGACCTACCGGTTCAGGCAAAACATTGCTTGCTGAGACTTTGGCTCGTTTGCTGGATGTGCCGTTTACTATTGCTGATGCGACTACGTTGACAGAAGCGGGTTATGTCGGCGAAGACGTAGAGAATATCATTCAGAAGATTCTGCAAAAATGCGATTATGATGTAGAGAAAGCGGAAACCGGTATTGTTTACATTGATGAGATCGATAAGATTTCCAGAAAGTCCGACAATCCGTCAATTACCCGTGATGTTTCAGGTGAAGGTGTTCAGCAGGCTTTGTTGAAGCTGATTGAAGGGACTATTGCTTCGGTTCCTCCCCAAGGTGGGCGTAAGCATCCGCAACAGGAATTTTTGCAAGTAAATACCGCAAATATCCTGTTTATAGTCGGTGGGGCTTTTGCCGGTTTGGATCGGGTGATTAAAGATCGCTCCGAAAAAGGAGGCATAGGTTTTTCAGCAGAAATAAAAACTAAAGACGAGACTAAAAATATTGGGCAGCTGTTTGCCGAAGTCGAGGCTGAAGATCTGATTAAATATGGGCTGATTCCTGAATTTGTTGGTCGTCTTCCGGTTGTGGCTACATTAGAAGAGTTGGATGAGAAGGCTTTGGTGCAAATATTGACCGAGCCTAAAAATGCACTGATTAAGCAATATAAGCATTTATTTGAGATGGAAGGCGCTGAGTTGGAGTTTCGGGATGACTCTCTGGTTGCTATTGCTCGTAAAGCTATGGAGCGGAAAACAGGAGCGAGAGGTTTAAGAACAATTGTTGAAAATGTTCTGCTGAACACTATGTATGAATTGCCCTCTGCGGATAATATTTGCAAAGTTGTTGTTGATGGTGGTGTCATTTCAGGTGAGTCTGAGCCTATTCTGGTTTATGAAGCCGAAAAGAAAAAGGCCTCTGCGGAGTCTTAAAGGTTATTGATGGATAATAAAGGGGGCTTTTATTTTATAAAGCTCCCTTTTTTTTGTGCTATTGGTAATCAAAGATACTATTTTGAGTTGGTATCCTTGCTATTTTAATTAACGTCCCCATAATTTCTTTTTTAGAAAATTGTTATAAGGTTCCATTTATGGAAACGCACAAAACGACAGATTTACAACAAATAAATGTACTAATTCCGGTTTTGCCGCTCAGAGATGTTGTGGTTTATCCGCATATGGTTATTCCTTTGTTCGTCGGTAGGGAAAGATCAATTGATGCTTTGGATGCTGCGATGAAAGACAATAAACAAATATTGTTGGTTGCGCAAAAAGAAGCTGAGGTTGATGAGCCGGATATCGCTGATCTTTACGAAATAGGGACATTGGCAAATATTTTGCAAATGCTTAAGTTGCCGGATGGAACTGTTAAGGTTCTGGTTGAAGGAATTCAGCGTAGCAAGGTATTGCACTATAAAGAAACAGAAAGCTATTTCTCTGCGGTGGTAACGGAAATTTACGACGTTTTAAAGTTAACTGAGCAAGAGCAGGATGTATTGCAGCGTACTGTAATTAATTCGTTTGATCAGTACGTAAAATTGAATAATAAAATTCCGCCGGAAGTGTTGAATTCATTGGCTGGTATTGATGATTCAAGTCGGCTTGCCGATACGATGGCCGCTCATATGACTTTAAAGGTTAATGAAAAGCAGGCTATCCTTGAAACGGCAGATATTGAAAAGCGCCTTGAAGATTTAATGACCTTAATGGAAGGAGAGGTTGATCTTTTGGAAATGGAGAAAAGGATTCGTGTGCGTGTTAAGCAGCAAATGGAGAAGAATCAAAGAGAATACTATCTGAATGAGCAGATGAAGGCGATTCAAAAAGAGTTGGGTGACATGGATGATGTCCCTAATGAGATTGAAGAACTGGCCAAGAAGATTGAAGATGCTGGTATGTCTAAGGAGGCCAAAGCAAAGGCAGAGGCTGAGCTGAATAAACTTAAACAGATGTCGCC
>JADHTX010000134.1 GCA_016784875.1 Methylobacter sp. | reverse complement strand
CAGATGATATTTTTGTCCTTGTGCGGCAGGCAAGCCTTCGTCGGTTTTAATGTATTCCCCCAATACGACAAATTCAGCCGCCGCGCGTTTGCCGTCAGGCGTAGCCATGATGACCATATCGACCAACTGTTCTTTGTAATTGTTGTTCATGCAGGCCATGAACTGGGTAAATGCGTCTTTACCGATTTCTCGTCTGCCTTGATTGATGTCGTGGATGACATCGTCGGTCAGCAGATTAAGAAAAGTTTCCATATCGCCGCCGTTGAATGCGGCATAGTATTGTTCAATCAGGTTAATGCTGTCTTGGTTCATGGTGATTCCGTGGTTATCAGTTAAATGATTAGTAGATTAGGGCGTGCCCTAGTCTAAGTAATATAAGTTAATTAATGTCGCTCATGCGTAAAAACAATAAGGCTGCATTTTGTCAGTCTTTTACCCAATTATCCCGCAAGGTCACGGTGCGGTTAAACACCAGTTTGCCATTAACGCTATCTATTGCATCAAAGCAGAAATAACCGATACGCTCGAACTGGTAACGGCTTTCCGGTTGCGGGTCAGCTAAGCCGGCTTCCACTCGGCAGTCGGTCAGGATTTCCAATGAGTCCGGGTTTATCGCATCCAGGAAGTTAGGTTCATTGTCCGGGTTTGGCACTCTGAATAAACGTTCATAGAGACGCAGTTCCGCAGGTTTTGAATGTTGCTCGGAAACCCAGTGGATAACGCCTTTCACTTTGCGGCCTTCGGGATTCTTGCCCAGGGTGTCCGGGTCGTAGCTGCAATGCAATTCGATAACATTCCCGTCGGCATCTTTGATGATTTCGTTGCATTGGATAACGTAAGAGCCGCGCAAACGGATTTCGCCGCCTGTTGTCAAACGCTTGAATTTCGGCGGGGGAATTTCGGCAAAATCATCCTGTTCGATCAAAATAACCTTGGAAAATGGCACGATACGTTTGCCCAGTTCCGGTTTTTGCGGATGATTGCCGACTTCCAGTTGTTCGGTTAGATCTTCCGGGTAATTGTCGATGACCACGCGTAACGGCTGTAACACCGCCATGGCTCTGGGCGCATTTTCGTTTAAGTCTTCGCGGATGCAGTATTCCAAAACGCCCATTTCTATCCATGAGTTTTGTTTGGTCACGCCGATGCGTTCACAAAAATCGCGTATCGCTTTGGGCGTAAAGCCGGCGCGACGCAAACCGGCGACGGTCGGCATGCGCGGATCGTCCCAACCGTTGACGTGTTTTTCGGTCACTAACTGGTTGAGTTTGCGTTTGCTGACGATGGTGTATTCCAGCTGCAAGCGGGCAAATTCGATTTGTTGAGGGTGACTGGGAGTTTTGAGTTGATTCAGCACCCAGTCGTAAAGCGGACGGTGATCTTCAAACTCCAGCGTACACAACGAATGGGTGATGCCTTCCAGCGCATCGGATATACAGTGAGTGTAATCGTACATAGGGTAGATGCACCAGTCGTTGCCGGTGCGTTGATGATGTACGCGGCGAATCCGATACAAGGCCGGATCGCGCATATTGATATTCGGCGAGGCCATGTCGATTTTGGCGCGCAGTACGTATTGACCGTCGGCAAATTCACCGGCGCGCATGCGTTTAAATAAATCGAGATTGTCAGCTATGGTCCGGCTACGGTCAGGGCTTTCTTTGCCGGGTTGGGTCAGTGAGCCGCGATATTCCCTGATTTGCTCGGCGGATAAACTGTCGACATAAGCTTGACCTTGTTCGATCAATTGCACGGCGTAGCTGTAAAGTTGTTCAAAATAATCCGAGGCATGGCGTAATTCCGACCATTCAAAGCCCAACCAGTGTACATCGCGCTTGATCGCTTCCACATACTCGTCGCTTTCTTTTTCGGGATTGGTGTCGTCAAAGCGCAGATTACAAGCGCCGTTATTCTCGGCGGCGATACCGAAATTCAGGCAAATCGATTTTGCATGGCCGATATGCAGATAGCCGTTAGGTTCAGGTGGAAAGCGGGTGACGACTTTGCCGTTGTTTTTGTTGTCTTTTATATCATTGGCAATGATTTGGCGGATAAAATTCGATGTGGGTTGGTTTTCGTTTGTGGACATAGGGTTGGATAGTGAAGTGAATTTAGGTTAATTATACGTAACTACTTGGCAGATGCAGATTTTAAATAATTGAACACGGATGCCAACAGTAGGCGCTTTACGACTTGCATGGATGCAGGAGGTAGAGCAATGCAGGAGCTATTGCCGAGGCGGCACAGATTAAGCGGATTATCATGGATAAAATTAAGCCGTATTAAATCGCAAAGCTGAATTGCGAATGTCCAAAGGTCAACAAGGATGAGCAATTATACAGAATGAGTAACACAACCTATTTTTGGTATCCGCTTACTGTTTTTCGGACAATTATACATTGAATAAACCTCGCAGAGGTATCGGTAGAAGGGCAATACCATTAAGTTAAGCTGCCATACCGGCAATCCTTGCAGGCACGACGTGTTTTTCTTAACTTAATGTAATGATGCCTTGGCGTCGAGCGCGATTACCGTTGATGATGCCTCCGGCCGCTTCAGTCGTAATAGGCCAAATCCTATCCCCGTCGTGGTGCTCGGCAGGCTGGCAGTAGACCGGTCATTGCATGGTAAAGGATTGGAGCGGGCGTTGGTAAGGGATGCTGGCATCAGGCTTATACAGATCGCCGATACCCTTGGCATCCGAGCAATAATCGTTCAAGTGCTTTCGCTTGAAGCCAAGGCGTTTTATAAGCAGGTGGATTTTGATCCGTCACTGCTGGAGCCGATGCTGCTGATGGTAACGCTGGTCGGCCTGAACTCAAGCCTTACTCCCATCTTACTTTGAAAGCGTACAAGTTTAAAATAGCGGAATCTGTTGCTTGTCAAAGGTTTCCACGTTTACAAAAGTATGCGCTTTGTCACTGAGATGGGAGTAGTTAAACTGGGCAAAATTATAATCAAGAAAAAGTATCGTAGGGTACGCACCGCGTACATGGCTAAACAAAACAGCGAAATTCAAATATCTGCTAAACTGTCCAAAAATAACCGGGGAGACTGACTATGACCACTATTACCTTTGATACGCTTGAGCTGGTAGACAAACTTAAAACTGCCGGAATCCCACAAGCGCAAGCCGAGGCGGTTGTTCGTGTGATTGCCGAAGCTCAGGATGGGCTTGTCACTAAGCATGACCTAACCGAAGCCAAAAACGAAATTAAAGCCGACATGAATGTTCGCTTTGAGCGCATTGATGGTGAATTAAAATTAAACAGATGGATGCTTGGCGTATTATTAGCTAGTGTTATATCGTTGGTATTGAAGGCGTTTTTTTAATATCAGGCATAAACAGTATGCCCGGCGGACTAATGGGTGACCTCGTCTTTTGCTTGATTTCTTTGACCCCTATTGTTAACTACGACTGTTTACTTTTCTTAAATTCTTCGATAGTTCCAAAAATTGAACAAATCCCATCACTAATTTCATTAACATCATCTAAATAAAGAACTCTAAGATTTTTTCTTGCACGAGAACAGGCTACATAAACAAGGTTTCTAGTATTTTCAATTTGGATACGATATTTCTTTTCGCTATTTCTTTCATCCTGTTCTGCATCTGGTAATTGAAGATGTGAAAAATATTTTTTAAATTTATCGCTACCTGTTCGACCAAAACTATGCTCCATAATGATCGCGACATTCTCATATTCTTCCCCTTTAGTTCCATGATATGGATGATAAATAACCTTTTTACCTTCTTCATTTTTATCAATAAAATCTGCCCAGAGTTTCCACCGGTAAGTGTCAATCAGCGTGTTGATGGCGAGTTGTAGTGATTCTTGATCTAAACTGCCAAAAGCCTTCGTCTATAAATAAAGAGTGAAATCAATAGGTCGGCCAACTTGATTTTGACTTTAATAAAAAACGAAGTTTATTCTAATGTCGATTATAACTTCGTATTACTGACTTTTAGTCAAATGCGGTATCCGTACTTTGATTTCGCAATATACGCATCACATTAATGCTCATTGCAGTATCACTCATATTGAGGGTGTAATAAATGGCGTGAATATCGTAAACACGACGACGGTGGCCTTCACGAATATGTCTCGCCCCAAGCTCCAGCTTGGAAATGCCTACCTTCAAGCTCAGCTTGATGAACACCTACTCTCTGAGCAAATTAAATAGCCGCTATTCTTTTTGATTCCATTCAGTCGTCGGCAGTCAGCGCCTGCATCCGGTAAAATCCTTCGCCATTATTGCTCGGCTTTATTATTCAAGAATTCCATCATATCGTCGTTTTGTACACGATGATAAATGTCTTCTACTGATAAGGTTAAATCAATGGATTCAAAGGTAATTTCATCACCTAAAAAATAATGTTTTTGCAACCATCCTTCACTTCTTCTGATCACCTGAATATCTACAAAATCTTGTTCAATCAATACATATTCTTTTAAGCTGGGAATGTTTATATACGACATCAATTTAGTTGTTTCATCTGTTTTGCGAGTTGATTTAGATAAAACCTCGACAATGATAATGGGGGTTTCTGTAAAATAAGGTTCTGAGTTGTCAAAATTGCAATCAACAATCACATCCGGATAGAAAAAATTTGAATTCACTTTTACTTTCATATCAGAACCAAAAGGTTCACAAGGTGAGTTTTTTAGATGGGTTCCAATGCTAATAGATAAATTCATAGATATTCTCTCATGATTTCCACTCGCACCTGCCATAGCATAAACATGACCATCAATTAGCTCATGTTTAACTTCACTAATGAGTTCGCCTTTTAAATAGTCCTCTACACTGATTGAAGCAGTGTTTTTTATAGCTAACATTTAATGACTCCAAAATAATCAAGGTATTTTACATGTCTCGTTCCCAAGCTCCAGCTTGGGAATGCCTACCTTCAAGCTCAGCTTGATGAACATCTACTCTCTGAGCAAATTAAATCTATGGGACATAGCCGCTATTCTTTTTGATTCCATTCAGTCGTCGGCAGCCAGCGTTTGTATCCGGTAAAATCCTTCGCCATTATGGCCTAAAACATCGGCCAGCCAGGGCAAAAGCTGTTTCATTTCTGCCGCTAAAGTCCACGGCGGATTGATGACGATCATGCCGCTGGCGGTCATGCCGTGTTCGTCGCTGTCCGCACGTATACCCAGCTCAAAGAGCTGCACGTTTTTGATGCCGCTGGCTTTTAGGGCGCTCTCTAGCTTTTGGTTTCTGTTACGATCAATGACCGGATACCAGAGCGCATAAGTGCCGGTGGCAAAGCGTTTATGCATGGCGACCAGCGTTTCAACGACTTGTTGGTAATCGCTTTTCATTTCATAGGAAGGATCTATCAGTACCAGTCCCCGTCGCTCGAATGGCGGCAACAATTTTAAACAACTGGTTAATCCGTCGGCATGGAATACGTTGATGCGCTTGTCTTTGTCGGCTTCAGCGGTTAACAGCTTTATTTCGGTATTATGCAGCTCAAATAAACACAGGCGATCTTTGTCGCGCAACAATTGTTTGGCAATTAACGGCGAGCCGGGATAGCGGGTTAATTGGTTGGTGCTGTTAAAGCGTTTGATCAGGCTGACATAGTGGGCAACGCATTCCGGTAAGTCATTGCGTTGCCATAACTTGTTAATTCCATTGTCAAATTCTCTGTTTTTCAAAGCGTAGTCGCCGTCCAGAGCATATTTTCCGGGGCCGGCATGAGTATCGATACAGCAAAATGGTTTGTCTTTTTTTCTTATGTATTCAAGGATTTGTATCAGGGTGATATGTTTTAAAACGTCGGCAAAGTTGCCTGCATGAAAGGAGTGTCGATAGCTGAGCATGATAGATTTAATGGTTTAGAATACTTTGTCGACTATTGCCATGCCTATTTCAAAAGCAATTAGCCAAATAATAATCCATTCCAGTATTGATGAATGTCGGTGTTTTTGCTCATCGGCCAGCATTTCAAATAACTCGTGGATAGTTTCCAGTTTTTTTGACAAGACGTCAGTCCGCTGGCTTACTTCGAGGTATTTTGCGGTGATCCCGTAAAAAGCCTCATATTCCGGGTATTCCCAAAAGAAATCGGGTGTATCCAGCAAGTCGTAATTTAAAATGATGTCGCTTTTGGTTAAAAACAGTTGTCCGCGAATTTTCGCAATTTGATGGCGGCTTAATTTGATTTTTCCGCTTTCAGCTAATGATTTAGGAATATAGCTGGTGTTGTTGATGGTGGTTATGGCATTGGTTTCAAAAGAAGCCAGTTTAATCGATTGGGCCATGCCTTGGGATAATGAAAATATCAGAATAGGATCGGAAGATTCGATTTCAATATGATCTTCAATAATACGCGTGCTTGGGCAGTCGAGAGCAAAAGTGAAGTTGTCTTCTTCTATGTGAGTCAGCGGGTTTTCTGCATGATTCAATAGTAATTGATGTAGTTTAAGCTGTTGTTCTGTGCTGACATTCCAATGTACAACTGCACCATAAGCAAAAATAGCCGACCAAGATTGATCATTTTCAATCAGTAATGCGCCTTTAATAATTCTTATCAATGTTGAGTCGGATAGTAATTTTGCTAAGGCATTAATATCAAAGCGCTGCGCCAGGCAGTAGGTTACACATTGTTTAATGGACTTGTTCCCAGACATATGTCGCTCTTAATAAAGTGGTCGGTGTTTAACGGCTTTGTGAAGGTGTTGTCACGTCAGGCTAAAAAATGATTACCACTGGGGGTGAAGAGCACGAAAGGAGTAACCTTGATAATTCAATAAATTGAAATATTCGTGCTCTTCGCGGTTATTATTCGGTAATTTTTACTAACCAACCATTTTCGCCGTTACATTTTGAGATTTTAGATTTAACTTTAATGTTGATTCTTGCGGCTGTGCTAATTAAATCAGCGGGTAAGTTGCCTTTAACCAGAAAAAAACCCTCTTTAGCTTCCGTGGTTACTTCTACTGGGATCGCTTTAACGGTGACCTGAATTTGTTCTGGTTTGCTCACGTTAAAAGCCCAAAAAGAGAACGCTGATCCTGGTGCAACAGAAGCTAAATGGACAGGGTTAAATTTTGTTAGCTGCGGTTTTACGCAGGAGCGCTCGCCTCCGCCTCCGCCACCGTGTCCGCCGTGATGCTCAGAAGCGTTAACGGAGGCGCTAAGGCAAGATGCCATAAAAAATATAGCGAGTAGTTTTGATGTTTTCATAAGTGTACCTCTAAATTATTATTTTTGTCGTGATCCAGTATAAGAGGAACTTTCGTTACGCTTATGGTTCATGCTAAAAGCTCAGTAGATGAAACCATCCCCCCATATCCAGCTAATTATATTCACAATATAGTGTGTCATCATAAGACATTGGCATAATCCTGCTCTAATTGCTTGAAATTCATTGATGACATGAAGCGGCTGAAACTTAGCCAAGACGAAAGTCCCATTAGGTCTTTAAACTGTGGCGGCAAAAAGCGTGGCGCTATTACTGTGCCCTCATCAACCAGGTCGACCAATACTTTCATATCCTCGATCATGGTTTTGCCGCAAAACAGTAACGGGATGCGATCGGGCTTTCCTTTGCTGACCGCTAGGCGCATGAAATTATAAGTCAATACGAAGCCTTTGATATAGGTTAGATCTTTGGTAAACGGCATACCGTCAGAGCTGCTGCCTCTAAATACACGGCTGCTTAGCGTATAACTTTCTTCATTATCCAGTCCTTTGTCCGTAAAGAAATTAAATATGTCGAGGAAGTCCGCTCCTTCTTCGGCAAGGGTGATGGCGCGCACTCTGTTGATCAGGCGCATGAGTCGATTGGGCGTGGAGCTGAAAGTTAATATTTCCATCAATACCGCCAAGCCTTCTTGAGTAATGGTTGCGGACGGCGGCCCTTTGCCGAGAAAGGTACAATAAGGTTGCGCTAAACCGTTCAGGGTGGTGCCCAGATGCACCCATATTTCATGTACTTCAAGTACGCGCAAATCGCGCATATTGAATAACGCATCCGCGCGCAATTTAATATAATCAGTGCCGGCGGCGGCATCGGCGACGATACCGTCGCTGAGCATTGCGCGCAGGCCGTCGCCGGGAAATACGGCCTCTATTTTTTCGTTAAGAATGGCTACAGCATCTTTCGCATTGATGGTCTTGGGTTCTTCGACCAAAAAATCCAGCCTCAATAATTGTGACAAGGTTTCTTCCATCATGCTGCCCAGATCGGCAATGGTTGGATCGCCGACATGAAAAACGTCCTGGGATGAGCCGTATAATTCTTGGGAAATGTTGGAAAATGTCGGAGTTCCTCTTGCCTCCAGCATACGTACGACATCTTGATATTCCCGACAAATTCGGCGCATGATTACGCTAAGTGGGTTGAGTTGACCAAGCTTGCGCATGAGATCGCGTTCAATTTGATAAAACTCAAGTTTCTTGTCGATTGGGTCAAACCCTAGAGGACGTTTTTGATAATAATCCGGGGTGACTATGGGCGATTTCTTGCAGTTGCTGTCGAAAAATGTCTGCTTGATAGGGTCATCCCATTTGATTGCATCGAGTATGCGTA
>JADHTX010000133.1 GCA_016784875.1 Methylobacter sp. | reverse complement strand
GAATAACCTGATCACATTGCTCGATAGTCATCAGACTACAACCCAGGGCGACCGGTCGCCCTGGGTTAATCTGGCGATTACATCATCCGACGCCGCAACAACGCTTAAACTTCTTACCGCTGCCGCAAGAGCACGGGGCATTTTTACCTAAGTTTGTCTGCAAACCGACCTTACCAATAGACTTAACCAAACCATCAAAATAAAACCAGCCGTTCGTACGTTTGATAAATTGACTGATTTCAGTCATAACGTAGTCTTCGCCATCCTGTAAGTAATACGCCTTAAACTCTACTACGCCCTTAACATCCTTAGCCCCGCCTTTTTTAGTATTGCCGATTTCCAGGCGTTGCCAATCGACTTTCTCCTTGGAAAAATCGATCAACTCAGGCCGTACCGTGGCATCCCAAGTCTCTAGCAAATAGTTGGCATTATGCATAGCATAAGCCGTAAAGCGCGAACGCATCAAAGCAACAGCCGTTAAAGGCTTCTTTTCCCCGGAATGAAATGGACCGCAACATTGAGCGTATTCAATGCCAGACCCGCAACGGCAGAAGGTAGATGTATTCAAAAGAAATTCCTTATTAAAATTTTGGTCTATTTTGCAGTAAGCTGCGTTTTATTGCCATGCTAGATAAGATAACCCGAATTAGCTGACACATAATATCGAAGCCGTAATTACCGTCAAGACACTGTCATGGCCAATTCTGTAACGAACGGCTTACCTGTTGGATGCAACGCTGACATAGAGCGTGCGAACTATTTTATACTCTCGGCTGTACCACATTTATGATCCTATACTTTTGGTAATTTAATCGGTGCAAGAAAGGCTCCCTCGCACCAAACTGATACAATCAACCCGCTTAAAAACCAACCTATTTCTCGCATTTTGGCAGCTCACCCGACCCTTTCCATAAAAAAAATCGCTTCTAATCAAGATATTGCTAACAACCTCAGTACTATATTTCAGCTTCCTCTAACTAACTATCATTTATGGCTCAATCTTTGCTGCTACTTAATCAAAGCATTTCATTTAAGTAAAGAAGCTGAACCAATCCTAATCATCGCTACCTTTACTTAATAAATCGTTGCACTAAGTGTGCGTAATTTTGTATCGGAGGGAAAGGCCATGTCTAACCTAATTACATCATTAACCACCTTTATCGAGTCCTATGTAGTCTGGCTTTTAAGTATGTCAGGGGAGTTAGCGACATTTTCCCTGCTTATTGTATTTGCCATACTATCAGCTCTTGAACTTAACTATCCAAAGCGCAAACTTCCTCTTAAACAGTTGCGGCAGTCTTATCAGGCCAATGTCAGCCTGTTTGTTTTTAACAGTATCGTTATCTCGTCATTATCCGTAGCCCCCTTAATGTTGGCAGCCCAACACTTTTCCGGTCGAGGGCTACTCAGCTATATCTCCAATCCTGCATGGAAAGCTCTACTATCCTTTGTATTACTCGATTTACTGATGTATTTATGGCATAGAGCCAGTCACCGTTTTGATAGTTTGTGGATGTTTCATAAAGTGCATCACAACGATCTCTATTTAAATGTTTCAACCGCATTTCGAATACACATTGTAGAACTGTTAATCATCACCATCCTGAAAACAGCTTACATTATTTTGTTCGCTGTCGACCAAACGACGATGCTCATTAATGAAGCACTATTGACCTTGTTTATCATGTTCCATCACGCCAACGTGTCATTCGACAGTGAAAAGCGGTTAGGGAAAGTCATTATCACTCCCTATTTGCACCGCGCGCACCACTCAACGGAACGTAGCGAACATGACACTAACTACGGCGCGATCTTTTCAATATGGGACCGTCTTTTTGGCACCTTAGCAGAACTGGAACCTATAGAAATAGGCATTAACAACAGCTCGGCAAAGACTTTTTTAGGACTTGTAAAATTCGGATTTACCTGGAAAGATCAAGCTCCTGCATACGAAATTGACTTGAATCTTATACCGATGATTGCCGAAGCCGCCTATTACAAAGCGGAAAAGCGTGCATTTACGCCTGGCAATGAGCTTCGTGACTGGCTGGAAGCAAAAAAGGAAATCATCAAAATGGTTTATGGCGACAAAAGCCTGTCAGAAAACAATCAGCAGGATCTACTTCAAAACACGCCTGTAACATGTTGAGCAAAGTGTAGGGGCAAATTTATCCGCCCTTACAAATACTCACATTATTTCATATACCCCCTTAGCCATCACCGACAGGGAAGTCTCTTACTTTTCGATTTAATGACCGAGATAGCGAATGCTCAATCAACCAGAAAAGAACAATTGAGCGACGAATAGACAGCGGTGGACATCAATTCTTTGCGGCTTATTATTTTGGATGAAGCGCTGACCTCGCGTAACAAAATATTTCATCCGCGTTTATCCATGAAAATCTGTGGCTAACCAATGCTAATCTTTCCCCATATTTACGCGGTTTTCCACGCCCAGAATCGGTGCGTTGGTTTTAAACATCACCCATACCGACATACCGGGCATAAGCGCCAAACTTTGCAAACTCTGTTTCGTGATCATCGCGACCAGCGTTTCACCACCGGCTAACAAAATAATTACCTCTGCATTCACCTCGTTCTGTTGAATGCGAATCACATTGCCGGACAAACGGTTACGCGCCGAAAAATGATTGGAACCGAGATCAATTACCAGCGTAATGTCTGCGCTGTTAATTAATAATATCGCATCGATACCGACAGTTAACTCAAGATCGCTAAGCGATGCCTGGCCAATGCTGACAATCACTTGCTCACCTCCTTTTAACTTCACATGAACCTCGGCATTTACCGCTCCGGCTTGAATCGCAGTAATACTGCCAAACAACTGATTGCTGGCGCTGGTTTTAACCACCAGGCGCTGCAACAATAAGACCGTATCGGGATCGTCTGCGAGATTGCGATTGAGCTGTTCCAGAAACTGCTGATGCTGTTGCTCCAACCGGGTAAATAGCGCCAGCAAAGAACGACCTGCCTCGGTTAAACAAGTACCGCCGCCCTTGCTGCCTCCGGTAGCGGTAGTGACTAATGTTTTTGGCGCGCGGTTGTTGGCTCTTTCGATGATTTGCCAAGCGCCTTTATAACTCAAGCCCGTCTGCTTGGCGGCCTGATTGATTGAACCGCTTTGATCTATCGCCTTTAGCAAGCCGATCATGCGAGTGTCCAGCATATCGGCCAAGCGTAATTCGCCCTTGATCCAGGTTGGCGCGGTATTTTCGCTAATGATAATTTCAGACATAAATTAACGCTACTCAGTAAGCAAGTTCGCTTGGAGCTCATGTTTATTACGAACAAACATTATTCTCTTTAAGGAAATAGACTATCTTCATTTTTCGTTATTTACTTTTGTACATAACGAATTAAACTAAAGCCCTGTCTTATTTCAGTCTTTATTTAAATAAGCTCTTTTGCGCATCGACGAACCAACATCGATGCGACCTCCCTATTTCCGATTATAGGTTATTAATGATGCGAAAAATACCTCTTACCGGTGTTGCCGTCAGCCATACACTCAGTTTAATTGTCGCCGGCGGCTTTTGCATGGGCAATAGCGTTACTGTTCAGGCAGAAGAAAAGAAAACGACTGCCCGCCCTGCTAAATCTTATACCAGACCGCCATTCGGCATGTATTCCAGCCAAATGGTCGATGGCCTAAGAGGAGGAGGTAAATATGAAAAGCCGGTGTGGAATCTGCATGATATGCTGAAGCTGCCGGAATGGCTGTCAGCCTCAGTAGAACAGCGTACCCGCTATGAGACTATGGACGGTAGTTTCAGAGCTAACAGCAGAGGCGGCGACCAGCAGATTGCCTTCCTGACCGATGTTTGGCTGGAGGCAAAATTAGGTAAATTCCGCATTGGCACAGAGTTCAGGGATTCCCGTGAACTGGGTTCGGATACCGGTTCGCCGATAACTAACTCGCAAGTGGATACCGCTGATTTCACCCAGGCTTATATCGCCTGGGCCGATAAAAATATATTTTACAGCGGTATCGGCGCCGAAGTGATTGCCGGGCGGCAAACTCTGAATTTCGGTAGCCGAAGACTGGTCGCCCGCACGGTTTTCCGGAATACCGATAACAGCTTTACCGGCGGTCGTCTGCATTTGACCGATTATGTTAACTGGCAATTCAATGCCTTTGTAACGATGCCGGTGACTCGCTACCCAACGGCGGCCAGCAATTTACTCAACGACGTGCACCAGTTTGATGAAGAAGATACCCATACTATGTTTTCTGGTGGATTTTTGGAGCTGTACAACCTGGCTTGGAATATCAATAGCGAGTTCTATTTATACCATCTGGACGAAAGCGATAGCGCCCGTAATCTAACACGCAATCGCCGTTATTTTACGCCCGGCGCGCGTTTTTACATTAAGCCCGCCAAATCGAAGTTTGACTTTCAACTGGAATCCATCGGCCAGATTGGTACAAAGCGCGCCTCCACGGCCGCCACCGATAGTAGAAATTTACAACATTTAGCCTGGATGCAACATTTCGATGTCGGCTATACCTTTGATATGCCTTGGAAGCCGCATCTGGGCCTGGTGTACGATTATGCCAGCGGCGACCATAATCCTACCGACGGCAAGGATCAGCAGTTCGACAGCCTGTATGGCGTGACTGTTTTCGATTTCGGTCCTACCGGCATATACAACAGTTTTAAGCGTAGCAATATCAACAGCCCCGGCTATCGCATCAAGGTTGCGCCGCGTAAAGATGTGCAGGCGACACTGACTCATCGCGCTTACTGGCTGGCAGAGTCGAAAGACAGTTGGGGATCTAGCGGCCTGCGGGACACAACCGGCCGTAGCGGTGACTTTGTCGGCCATCAGACGGAATTTAAGGTACGCTATGATTTTAACAGCAGCCTGAATTTCGAAACCGGCTGGACCCATTTATTCAAGGGCGAATTCGCCAAAAAAGCCCCATCGGCGCCTAATAGCCAGGATACGGATTATTTTTATGTCCAAAGCCTGTTTAGATTTTAAATCTGTCTGACAATTGTGAGCCTAAGCCTCATGATAATTAGAACTGCCTAGGTAGAACATGAGAAAAAATAACTCAGTCGTTTTCAGCAGCGGCGCGATTATCGGAACGTTAGGCGGCCTTATCGGCTTAGGAGGGGCAGAGTTCCGTCTGCCCTTATTAATTGGCGTGTTCGGTTTCGCTTCCTTGGAAGCGGTCATCCTTAATAAGGCCATGAGCATTGTTGTCGTGGCCTCAGCGCTGCCGTTCCGGGCGGGAACGATTCCTTTCGAGGCCTTGATTGGTCATTGGAGCATAATCCTGAACCTATTGGCCGGAAGCCTTTTGGGGGCCTGGCTTGGCGCAGGATGGGCAATTCGCCTGAAATCGGAAACGCTTTATATAGTAATTGCCGTCCTGCTGTTGTTAATCGCGCTGTTGCTGATGTTCGGACATAATCCGACCGGCCCGGATAGACTTCCGCTTTCCGGCGCAGCTCTGACCATAGCTGGTGTGGCGGCGGGTTTCGGCATCGGCGTGGTTGCCTCGCTGTTGGGCGTAGCAGGCGGGGAATTGCTGATTCCGGCCTTGGTATTGCTGTTCGGCATAGACATCAAGCTTGCCGGCAGCCTGTCGCTGGCAATCAGCTTGCCTACCATGCTGGTAGGCTTTGGCCGCTACAGCACAGACCAAAGCTTTGCTGTGGTCGGCCGTAACCGGAATTTTGTGGCAGTAATGGCGGTAGGCTCGCTGTTCGGCGCTTTTTTGGGCGGACAGTTGGTCGGCATAATCCCGGCAGGATTATTACTGCCGTTGCTGGCTGCGATACTGGTTATCTCGGCAATTAAAGTTTGGCGGCACGGATAAGTCCGATGCTTATCCGACCGGTTCGTACGCGATATTTTTAACCACCAAGCAGGCACGCTTTCAGCGAATCTGCGTTTTTATTACTGCACACATCATTAATTTTTGGAGAACCTTATGTTACATAATCGCATTTTTCGTCCCATTATCATGGCATGGCTGATTTTGCTTGCTCCCACCACCTGGGCCGCAACAACCTTGGTTGCCGTCGCCTCCAACTTTACCAAGCCGATGACCGAAATTGCCGAAGCTTTTGAAAAAGCGACCGGCCACACGGCTAAATTAGCCTTCGGTTCCTCCGGCAAGTTCGTTTCGCAATTTGAAAACGGCGGGCCGTTTGAAGTGTTTTTATCCGCCGACGATAAAAACCCGATGAAGCTCGAACAATCGGGATTGGCGGTAGCCGGCAGCCGTTTCACCTATGCGCTTGGAAAACTGGTGCTGTGGTCGGCAACGCCGGGCTTGGTGGATGACCAAGGGCAAGTCCTCAGTAAAGGCGGTTTCAAGCATATCGCGCTGGCCGACCCGAAACTGGCGCCTTACGGCGAGGCGGCGGTTGAAGTTATGAAAAACAGCGGGTTATTCGACAAACTGCAACCTTTGTTCGTACAGGGCGAAAACATCGCGCAAACTCACCAGTTCATCAGTACCGGCAATGCCGAACTGGGTTTTTTAGCGCTCTCGCAAGTCATCGATAACGGCAAAGCTTCCGCTCCTGCTCACGCCCCTTACCTACTTCCTGTAGGCAAGATTGCTAGCGGCTCAGGCTGGATAATCCCAAGCGATCTTTATAAGCCGATCCGCCAGGATGCGATACTGATGAAAACCGGCGCCGAAAATCCGGCCGCGCCGGCATTGTTGAAGTTTTTGAAATCGCCGGAAGCGCTTGCGATTATCCTTAAATACGGTTACGGCTTGGCGGAATAGAATCATGTTAAGCATCGCCGATATTGCCGCATCGATAGTTCCCACGCTCCGGCGTACCCTCTGGGGCATAAATGGGAATTCCGGCCTACGTCGAGATATGTATAACGACGAGCCCCGGAGCCTCACTGCCATTAAGTTAAGCGCATCGATACTTCGTAGGAGCGGGCCGTGCCCGCGATATTTGCACAACAATTGCAGAGTTGTAGCGCCATCATCGCGGGCACGGCCCGCTCCTACAATGCTTAACTTAATGGCCGGACTCCGAAGCCTGAAAACTAACAAAACAACCACCGGAGCGATTTTATGCTAAGCCCTTCCGATCTCGGCGCATTGTTTTTAACCTTCAAAGTCGCCACCATCGCAACCGTGCTGATGCTGCTGCTCGGCACCCCGCTGGCCTGGTGGCTGGCAAGGACGCGCTCCGCCTGGAAAGGCATCATCAATGCCGTCGTCGCGCTGCCGCTGGTGCTGCCGCCGACGGTGTTGGGCTTTTATTTGCTGGTGCTGATGGGTCCGGCCGGAGCGATTGGTAAATTCACTACCTGGCTGGGTCTGGGTACATTGCCGTTTACTTTTTCAGGCCTTATTATCGCGTCGGTGCTGTATTCGCTGCCGTTTGTCGTGCAACCGCTGCAAGCCTCATTCACCGCAATCGGCGAACAGCCTTTGGAAGCCGCTGCGACGTTGCGCGCGAGTCCATTGGATACTTTTTTTAGCGTGGTCATGCCGCTGGCGAAACCCGGCTTTTTGACTGCGGCTATTTTAGGTTTTGCGCATACGGTCGGCGAATTCGGCGTGGTATTGATGGTCGGCGGCAATATCCCGGACAAGACCCGCGTGGTGTCGGTGCAAATCTACAATCATGTCGAAGCGCTGGAATACAGCGAAGCGCACTGGCTGGCCGGCGGCTTGCTGTTGTTCTCGTTCAGCGTGCTGCTGGTGCTGTACACCGCGCTGAAAACGCAGCCCGTCGCCCATCCGCTTAAATAATCGACAACTCGTTGGCTTATGAAAATGGAACACGGATTAGACGGATTGCCACGGATTTTTATTTATCCTATTTGTAGCCCTTCAAAGCAAGCTTTGAACTCCGGCAACTGGATTTTTGGAGTCCAAAGCTTGCTTTAGCCGTTTCATAGGCATTTTTATCGGTGTAGCCTAACAAAATCAATGACATCCGTGCTCTATTAACAAAATCAATATCATGACAACAATACTAGCCCGCTTCCAGCTCGACTACGCCGACTTTAAACTGGACGTCGATTTAAAACTGCCCGGCACCGGCATTACCGTGCTGTTCGGCCATTCCGGCTCCGGCAAAACCACGCTGCTGCGCTGTATCGCAGGCCTCCAACGCGCGCCGCAAGGTAAGCTTGAAATCAACGGCCATGTCTGGCAGGACAGCGAACGCAATATCTTTTTACCCACCCATCAACGATCATTGGGCTATGTGTTCCAGGAAGCCAACCTGTTTCCGCATTTGACGGTGCGGGACAACCTGAATTACGGCCTGAAACGGATCAAACAAAACTCGGGCATGGTCAAGCTGGAGCAAACCGTTGAATTGCTCGGCATCGGCCACTTGATGGAACGCATGCCCGGCCACTTGTCCGGCGGCGAACGGCAACGGGTCGCCATTGCCCGCGCTCTGGCGCTTAATCCCGAAATCCTGCTGATGGACGAACCGCTGGCGTCGCTGGACTACAAGCGCAAACAGGAAATCCTGCCGTTTTTAAGCCGCCTGCATCAACAACTGGACATTCCGGTGCTGTACGTCACCCATTCCCAACAGGAGGTT
>JADHTX010000132.1 GCA_016784875.1 Methylobacter sp. | reverse complement strand
ATAGCTGACCGGCGCAATATCGGCGACAATCAGATTATCTACTCTGTCTGGACAGTTAAGCGCAAACCACATAGCCACCTTGCCGCCCATACTGTGTCCTAAAAAGCTGACTGTTTCCAATCCGCGATCATCAATGAATTGCAATAAGTCTGCTGTCATTAGCGGATAATCCATTAATGGATGATGTGCCGATGCACCGTGATTACGCATGTCGGGCACATAAACATGAAACCGGACAGATAATTTCCGGGCTATCTGCCGCCAGTTACGCGAAGAGGCAAAAAAACCGTGCAAAATAATCAGCGGGCTATTATCCGGGTTCCCGAATTCCTCAAAAGCCAGTTCTACTGTTTCCATCAGGCAAAAACGAATAATGCGCCCATCAAGCCGCCGAAAATACCGCCCCAAACAACCAACCAACCTAAATGCTGTCGAATGATGGTTTGGACCATTTCTTTAACCAGTTGCGGGGTTAATTCATTCAGCCGCTTATCGATCACCGTCTCAATTTTATCGATAATATCGCCGCCAATTTTGTGTGCATCCAAACCCTGTTTTAGTGCGGCTTTAAACCGGTCGGACTCGACCATTTCGGTCAGGGTGATTCTCATTTTTTCAGTAAACGGTTCTTTTAACGGCACCAAGGCTTCTTCGCCACCCATCATCATCAACATGCCGCCAAAAGAAGAGCCCATAATCGACGAGACCAAGCCCTCGTAGACCTTGTCATAATCGACTGCATTCAGCAAAGGCTCCAAGTTCAACAGGTTTTTGCCCTGCTGTTCCTCGGTTTCAATAAACTGCTCAATGTTGCTTGCGGTAAAAAACTGCTCCATCATCAGCCCTTTAATCGACAGTTTAAATTCTTCAAACCGGGCCAGTATAACGCCTGAGCCGTATAATAAAGGCACTTTCTCAAACAGCATATAAATAGCCAGCCAATTGGTAATCGCACCGGAAAGCGCAAAAAAGCCGATAGACTTGATTAAGTCCTGTTGTACCGGGCAAACATAACCGGTAACAATGATTGCAATAGAAATAAAGTTGGTAATAAAGCTTTTGTTTAATAATTTTTTCATCGTTTTTTAATCAGTAAATCAGTAATAGTTCCTTCGATCATTTCAGCAGAAAAACCTAATGTTTCGGCTAAGGTGGGATGCGCATGTACCGTTAGGGCTAAATCTTCAACACTTGCTCCCATCTCCAAAGCCAATACGGCTTCTGCAATCAACTCACCGGCATTTGTGCCGACGATACCTGCGCCTAGAATCCGACCGGTTTGTTTGTCAGAAAGTAATTTGGTTACGCCTTCTTTACGCCCGATGCTTAATGAGCGTCCGCTGGCCGCCCATGGGAAAGCAGCTTTTTCGTAAGCGATGTCCTGTTCTTTCGCGGCATTTTCAGTCAAACCCATCCAGGCGACTTCAGGATCGGTATATGCCACAGAAGGAATGGTTAAGGCCCGCCATTCGGTGGTCATACCGGCCAATGCTTCGGCGGCTATTTTAGCTTCATGCGTGGCTTTATGCGCCAGCATTGGATTGCCCACCACATCACCTATCGCAAAGATATGTTTCACATTGCTGCGCTGTTGCTTATCAACGCTGATAAAACCGCGTTCATCGACATTAACTCCGGCTTTGTCGGCATCGATCAAATGGCCGTTGGGTCGTCTGCCAACCGCAACCAATACCTTATCGAATACATCGGTTTCTGGAGAGGCTTTACCTTCAAAGCTGACTTTTAAACCTTCCGGTAGCGCAACAATGTTTGTAACCTGAGTTTCCAAAAAAATATTGTCGTATTGTTTTTTGATCCGTTGCATTAACGGCCTGACCAAATCCTTGTCGCAACCGGGAATAATCTGATCCTGCATTTCTACTACGGTTATTTTACTGCCTAACGCATGATAAACGGTCGCCATTTCCAGACCGATGATGCCGCCGCCGATAATCAGCAGTTTTTTCGGAATGCTTTCAAGATTCAACGCATCGGTTGAATCCATTAGCCTAGGGTCGTCATTCGGAAACGACGGTATTGTTACCGGCTGGGAGCCGACCGCAATAATAGCCTGTTTAAAGTCAATGCTCTGGCTATCGTCGCCGTCTTCAACCAACACTTGCGTATCTGAAACAAAATGCCCGACGCCTTTTACAATCGTCACATTACGCTGCTTTGCCAAAGCCGCCAAGCCAGACGTTAACTGGGAGCTGATAGAGTTTTTCCAACTGCGCAGACTTTTCAAATCGATATCAGGTTCGGCAAAACCGATCCCGGCAGGTTTGATTTCCTTGGCTTCATTGAGCACCGCCGCCACATGCAAAAGGGTTTTCGACGGAATACAGCCGACATTTAAACAAACCCCGCCCAATACCGGATAACGCTCGACCAAGGTGACTTGTTTTCCTAAATCGGCGGCACGAAACGCCGCCGTGTAACCGCCAGGGCCACCGCCCAACACAAGAACTTCAGTTTTCAATTGCACACCTTTAATTTTAGTAATGAGAAATTATCGGTATTTTATATATGACACACCGATGACACAGATTAGATAGTTTGAGTCGGATTTTTTATCGAGGCTAATGAGTCTAACCCGTGTTCGACCTTTCTATCTCAGTTTTTTAATGCTGACGAATTTGTTTTCGGGTGTTAATTCCATTTCAAAATATCCATTGATACCTTGTTTGGTTAAAAAGGATTGAATATTGCCTGCCGGAAAGGCAATTCTTCTGCCATCATCCGCGACAACGGAAACATTTTTAGCAATGCCTTGATAGACTTTAAGGTATTGGTCGTATGAAAGACTTAGCGAAAAGCGAATGTGTTGATACTGGGTCATGATAAAGTAAAAAATGATTAACCACGAAGAAACAATACTTGGCGTTCTTCGTGGTTATATGCTTTTTTGAATTAACGGTTATTTTGTAACGCGGTAATACGTTCTTCCAATGGCGGATGACTCATAAAAAACCTGCTCATGCCGCCGCCGTTAATACCGAAGGCCGCCAATTGTCCCGGCAGGTTTTCAACTTCGTGTCCGCGCTGCAAGGCACGCAGAGCGCCGATCATTTTTTCGCGTCCGGCCAAATTTGCGCCACCGGCATCGGCCTTAAATTCCCGATACCGGGAGAACCACATCACCAGCATGGATGCCAAAATCCCCAGTACCACTTGAGCTGCTATTTGGGTAATGTAAAAGGCCGGGCCGCGGCCGCGTTGGGTTTTAAATACTACACGATCGACAACATGACCGATGATCGTCGCAAAAAAATACACAAAGGTGTTTACTACGCCCTGCATCAATGCCATCGTCACCATGTCGCCGTTGGCAACATGACTGATTTCATGACCGACTACCGCTTCAACTTCATCGGCATTCATGTTTTGCAGTAAACCGGTACTGACCGCTACCAACGCACTGTTTCTACTCATGCCGGTAGCAAAGGCATTGGCGTCAGGAGTTTGAAATATCCCGACTTCCGGCATACTGATGCCCACCTGCTTAGCTTGTTTAGCTACGATGTCGATCAGCCATTGCTCCGTCTGATTTTGTGGCTGATCAATAACATGCACGCTCATCGCTCTTTTTGCAGACCATTTGGATATGGCAAGGGAAATAACGGAGCCGGTCATACCAATGATCGCCGACATGACTAACAGAGCGTTCAGGTCAAGGCCGATACCTTGAGCATCCAGCATTCCGCTTAAGCCTAAAACATTAAAAATAATACTAACCACAACCAATATGGCCGCATTGGTTGCCAAAAAAAGAAAAAGACGCATCATAAGTTTAAGCCTTGTGATAAGTTAAGGTTTGATCAATATGGGGGGTGAATAACGCATTCCAACCCTCCTAAGAATGCTAATATAACTTAACTTTATTGATGGAGGGTATTCTGATGTCTATTATAAAAGTAATACTGCTTGCTTTATTTTTAATTAAGCCTTATTTAGCCATTGCTCAGCAAAACAGTCCTCAGGACATGTTAAAACGCCTACATATTCCCAAAGGATTTACTCTGTCTATTTTTGCCGATAACCTGCCCAATGCCCGCAGTTTGGCTTTGGGCGACAACGGTGTTGTGTTCGTAGGCACAGGATCTGAAGGTGCGGTTTATGCTGTACAAGATAGTAATACCGATGGTATTGCGGATCGGCGTTATGTAATCGCCCGCGGTCTTTATTTGCCCAATGGCGTTGCTTACCAAGATGATTCACTCTATGTGGCTGAAGTAAATCGCATTATTCGTTTCGACCGTATTACCCAGCACTTGGCTAACCCACCAAATCCCGTGGTGGTTTACGATCAATTTCCATCGGATCAGCACCACGGCTGGAAATATCTGAGGTTCGGCCCCGATAATAAGCTTTATACTTCTGTCGGAGCGCCGTGTAATGTTTGTGAACCGTCAAAAGCAATCTATAGTTCACTGGTTAGGCTAAATGCCGATGGTAGCGGCTTTAAGATACTAGCTCGAGGTATCAGAAGTTCAGTGGGTTTCGACTGGCAACCGAAAACCAACGCCTTATTTTTTACCGATAATGGTCGCGATTATTTGGGTGACGACTTACCGCCCGATGAACTCAATCAATGGACAATTGCCGGGGAGCATTTTGGTTTTCCCTATTGTCATGGTGGGATCGTGCCTGATCCTGAGCTTGCTAACGGTAAGAAATGTCAACAATTTACCGCACCAATGTGGAAATTTAAAGCCCATATGGCCCCTTTGGGGTTACGTTTTTATCAGGGCAAGCAATTTCCGACGAGATTTAAAAACCAGTTATTTGTCGCTGAACATGGTTCATGGAACAGGTCTGCGCCTCACGGTTATCGGGTTGCCTTAGTGAAGTTCAATCAGGGTAAGCCAATTTCAGAAGAAATATTCATCAACGGCTGGTTAACCGAAAGCGGATCGGTGCTTGGTCGTCCTGTTGATATTTTGGAAATGCCTGATGGCAGTTTATTAATAAGTGATGATAAGCTGGGTGTCATCTATAAAGTTGAATACAAAGGCAGTGATGGATAAACAATTTGAAATTTTAAGCAAGGACATCGTATATCAGGGTTTTTTCCGCGTAGAAAAATACCGTCTTAAGCACACCTTGTTTGGCGGAGGATGGAGCGCTGAAATAACTCGTGAGCTGTTCATGCGCGGCAGTTGCGTTGCCGTACTGTTATATGACCCACACGCCGATAAGGTGGTAGTGATCGAGCAATTCAGAACCGGCGCAATATTAAACCCGGAAAAAGCTTGGCTAGTGGAAATTGTTGCTGGAGCAATCGAAGAAGGCGAATCGGCCGAGGAAGTCGCTTACCGGGAATCGTTAGAAGAAGCGGGCTGTGAAATTCAGCAATTGATGGTCATCAATGAATTTTATACCACACCGGGCGGCTCATCCGAGTGGATCACCCTGTTTTGCGGAAAAGTTGATAGCTCTCAAGTAGGTGGTATTCATGGCTTAGACCATGAGGACGAAGATATATTAGTACGTGCTGTTGATTTTGACGAGGTCTATGCTCTGCTGGAAAGCGGCAAAATTGAGTCTGCTATACCTATTATTGCGATTCAATGGCTGGCATTAAACAAACAAAAACTTAAACAGAAATGGGGGGGGTAAAAATTAAAAGAGGGATAATACTTTTTCCAGAAACGTTAACATTAAAGCTCTGCGTAAAATTTTACAGAGCTTTAATAAACTAACTTTCAATCAACTATCTTACATTTTTCCCGTGAAGCATCCACGCGATCACGAAGTTCCTTACCGGGCTTGAAATGCGGCACATGTTTTTTTGATAATGCTACAGATTCACCTGTTTTGGGATTGCGGCCCATACGAGGAGGACGTAAGTGCAGCGAAAAACTACCAAAACCTCTAATTTCGATTCTTTCACCGGAAGATAACGCCTGATTCATTTGTTCAATGATACATTTTACCGCTATCTCAACATCTTTCTGTGCTAGATGCGGTTGATGTTTGGCAAGAGCTTCAATTAATTCTGATTTTGTCACATTCTATCCTAAGAAAACAAATAAAATTAAAGGGGATATGCACAAGTACATACCCCCTTCATGATTTTTATTTTTCCATCTGCTTAAAGATATCGGCGAAAGTAGGTGCGCCAACTGATTGCTGAGAATGATCTTTAATAGAATGAGTCTCTTCATCGCTATCTTTAGCTTTAATAGATAAAGAAATCGATTTGCTTTTCTTATCCACGCCGATGAATTTAGCTTCAAGCTCATCACCTTCCTTTAACAAGGTTCTGGCATCTTCAACGCGATCACGTTGGATTTCAGAAGCACGTAAATAGCCTTCGACATTATCAGCTAAAGTAATAACCGCGCCCTTAGCATCGACTTCTTTAACAGTTCCTTTTACCAAACTACCCTTTTCGTGTGTAGCCAGGAAGTTTTGGAATGGATCTTGTTCAAGTTGTTTAATACCTAAAGAGATACGCTCACGTTCAGAGTCAACCGCTAAAATAACAGTTTCAAGTTCGTCACCTTTTTTGAAGTCACGAACCGAAGCTTCGCCTTCATCTGCCCATGAAATATCGGACATATGAACCAAACCGTCGATACCGCCATCCAAGCCGATGAAAATACCAAAATCAGTAATTGATTTGATTTTCCCTGAAATCTTATCGCCTTTATTATGCGTTGCAGCAAATTCATCCCAAGGATTGGTTTTGCACTGTTTCATGCCTAAAGAAATACGACGACGTTCTTCATCGATTTCCAGAACCATCACTTCAACTTCATCGCCTAACTGAACAAGTTTAGAAGGATTAACATTTTTGTTAGTCCAGTCCATTTCAGAAACGTGAACCAAACCTTCTACGCCTTCTTCAATCTCAACAAAGCAACCGTAATCAGTCAGATTGTTGACCTTACCGAATACGCGTGTGCCGGCAGGATAGCGACGAGCAATGTTTTGCCATGGATCTTCACCCATTTGCTTCATGCCTAATGAAACACGGTTTTTCTCTTTGTCGTATTTCAAGACTTTAACTTTAATTTCTTGACCGATTTCTACACACTCGGACGGATGACGTACACGTCTCCATGCCATATCAGTAATGTGTAACAGGCCGTCAATACCGCCAAGGTCAATAAATGCGCCGTAATCGGTTAGATTTTTAACCACACCGGTAACAACTGCGCCTTCTTCCAGCGTTTTCAGCAATTCTTCTCTTTCTGCGCTGTATTCTTTTTCAACAACAGCACGACGAGACAGAACAACATTGTTACGTTTTTGATCGATTTTTATAACTTTGAATTCCAGGTCACGATTTTCCAGGAAAGTCGTGTCTCTGATTGGGCGAACATCAACCAATGAACCAGGCAAGAAAGCACGTAATGCACCAACGGCCACGGTGAAACCACCGCGAACTTTACCGGTAATACGACCGACAATGGTTGCTTCTTTTTCAAAAGCATTTTCAAGTTCTGACCAAGCTTTATTTTTCTTCGCTTTATCACGGGAAAGAAGTGTAGCACCAAGGCCGTCTTCAAATAAATCAAGGGCAACCTCGACTTCGTCGCCAATGGCAACTTCTAACTCGCCATCGTTATTTAGAAACTGCCATTTTGGAATGACACCTTCTGATTTTGAATGGGTGCTGACGATGACCATATCGTTTTCGATATCAACAACCGTACCCATTAACATGGCACCAGGACGCATTTCCGTCTTGATTAGACTTTCTTCAAATAATTCAGCAAAGCTTTCGCTCATTTTCTATTCCCAAGCCTGTCGAAACAACAACAAGCCTTTTCTTTATCAAAGTTAAAAAAAGATCACACAAACAATTTAATGCGATCACGTAAAAAATCCTTAACGGATTAAATTCAGCACTTCTTCAATGACAGAATCCAAAGTCATATCTGAAGAATCGATATAAAGCGCATCACTGGCCATCGCTAAAGGAGCAGTCTTGCGCTCCATGTCCCGGCGATCACGTTCTTCTATCTCATTTGTAATCTGCACTAGGTTAGCATCAATCCCTTTTTCTATCAACTGTTTATATCGTCTTTTAGCTCTTTCGACAGCACTGGCGGTTAAATACACTTTATTTTCAGCATCAGGAAAAACCACTGTCCCCATATCGCGCCCGTCTGCAACTAACCCCGGCAACTGTTTAAAATCTTTTTGTTTTTGCAATAACGCCTGCCTGACTTCAGGCAGTGCCGCAACGATGGACGCGGTATTTCCGGTATTTTCCAGGCTTAATTGGGCGGTAATATCTTCGCCATCGAGCCTAACGACTAATTCATCGCCGCAATCGAATTCCAACACCATCGCTTGAGCAATATCGACAATGGTAGTTTCATTTGTTAAATCAACTTGCTGCTTTAATACTGCAACCGCCAATGAACGGTAAATAGAACCACTATCCAGGTAGTTCCAGCCCATTTTTTTAGCTACCGCCCTGCTAACCGTGCCTTTTCCTGCACCGCTAGGGCCATCTATGGTTAATACAGGAATGTTCACTAGACTTCCCTACAAACCAAATCAAGACCTAAGCGTTTTGCCAAATCTCTAAATTCAGGGAATGAGGTATTTACATTTTCACAATCATGAATAGTAATCGGTGC
>JADHTX010000131.1 GCA_016784875.1 Methylobacter sp. | reverse complement strand
ATTAAAGATTACAGTGATTTTATGCCTGACCCAAGAGATCTGCCTGAGCATATGGATGAGGTTGAATTCAAACAACGTTTTGAATCCGTAAATAGTCCTATATATCTGGAAGTTTTACAGCAGATTGAAGCGCGCATTTCGGCGACGTCTATTTACAATATAGAATGAAAAAGGGACGACCGACCGGTCGTCCCTGATTTAAAAACTTAGTTAAAAGTTGAACCCGGTGTGCCGGGTAAAACCGGCATTTTCTGTTTAGGAAATTCGCCTGTCAAACCATTCAAGAAGGCTACAATATCAGCAACTTCTTCTTTGCTTAAGTCTTTGCCTAATTGCAATTTACCCATCAACATGACGGCTTTATCCAGTGTTTTAACCGAACCGTTGTGGAAATAAGGTGCAGTCAAAGCCACGTTACGCAAAGTCGGTACCTTCCATAAATGCTCATCGGCCGGATTTTTGCTAACTTCCGCTAAACCTTTATCCCGGCTGAAATGGTATTGCGCTTCCCAATAGCCGTTTGGAATAACCGGAAACTTTTGGAACATGCCGGGGCCGTTAAACGCCGGGCCGCTATGGCAATGAGTGCAGCCCAATTCAGCCACTTTTTCCATGCCGCGAACCTGTTGCGCCGATAAAGCCGATTTATCGCCGGACACATACTTATCATACGGACTATTAGGCGTGATTAAGGTTCTTTCATAGGCTGCGATTGCTTTGGTTGCATTTTCTTTGGAAATGGAATTTTCACCGAAAGCCTGCTCAAACGGCTGTTGATAACCTTCGATCGATTTCAAGCGGGCTACTACGTCATCCCAGCTTTTCATGCCCATTTCAATCGGATTAGTCACCGGACCTGCTGCCTGCTCTTCCAAGCTTGCCGCTCTGCCGTCCCAAAATTGGACGGTATTAAATGCGGAATTCCAAACTGTCGGCGCACTACGTCCGCCTGTTTGTCCATTTACGCCCATAGAATTCGGTCTATTATCTTCACCGCCTAACATGGTGTTATGGCAAGAAGAACAGGAAACCGTACCTGTAGAAGACAAACGTGGGTCATGATAGAGCATTTGACCTAACTCAACTTTAGCAGGCGTTGTCGCATTATCAGCCGGTGCTGGTGCTTCTGTGGGCAATGTATCCCAAGCCGAAGCCACCGAAACTGAACTTGCTAACGCTAACGCTGTAACCAGCGAACGAATTTTAAACATACTATCCTCCAAAATATTTTTTAATGTTATTAATGTGGGGGAACCTACACGCCCAGTAACCTTACTGCACACCCAATAGGATTGTAAGATATGAAGAGGACAAGGTACAACCAAATTTCTCTGTGTTGATTAATCGGTGTGAATTTATGAGTATTCTGATGAATAAAGGCAATTATCCAGTAGTTAGAAAATAGCACTCGGTACATCGCTATATTAATAGGGTGAAAGCTTCCGTGAAGCAAATACCCGGCCATACAGGCAACAGATGCCACTGACGTGACGAATAAACGCTGATAAAATGTGAATTCGTCATAAAGAAATTACAGGTAAAATGCTTTTCGAGGCATATTGAACTTGACTTCAGCTTGATAGAAATTCGTTTTAAGGAATGAGCATGGAATAACTTAAGCAAGTTGCCAATAGTCGGAGTGCAGGCTTCGCCTGCATACGCAAGCAAAGCTTGCACTACTGCCGCACGAAGTTGTCCACCTTATTTTATGCTCGTTCCTAATCTGTCTAATCAATTTCGTCCGTTTTCTATTCCAACATATTTCAAAAAAAATAGGTCAAATCATGTCTGAACAGCAAGTCAGTATCCTGATCGGTTATTTATCTGAAGTCCGGGGCGATGGCATGGATGCCAGGATGGCTCAGGAGCATTCCACCGATTCGCCATTGATTCAAATTGACAATGAGGAGATATTGGCCGGTCATATCGGATCGTATGTAGTTATTCGGCAAGCGAAAATCGGTGTGTTGGCGCTGGTATTTAAGATGTGGGAAAAGGATCGTTTCGATAATTCCGACATGCGTCAGACAGATCGGTTTATTTCTTTGGTTCCGGTGGGCGAGATTCAGATTGACGGCACATTTATTCGGGGCGTACGTCATTACCCTACACCGGGTGCTAAGGTTTACGCAGTAGGCATAAATGAAATCAACGCTATATTCTCAAAGTTCAGGGATTACCAATTCTTTATAGGTCAATTATCTTCGCACAAAGACTACCATTTAAGTCTTGATCCTCGTGCGCTGTTCGGCCGCCATTTTGCCATTATCGGGCAATCGGGGGCGGGTAAGTCATGGGCGGTCACCAGCCTGATTCAAAATACCATTAAAGCCATGCCCAAAAGCCACATTATTCTGCTGGATTTGCATGGCGAGTATTGTTGGAAAGATGAGGACGGTGTGTTGCAATCGGCTTTTTCTGAAAATCAGGTCAACTATATTGACGCGATGGAAATGGAAATGCCGTACTGGATGATGACTTATGCGGAACTGGTGGATTTGTTTATAGACCGTAGCGATAGCGGCGCTTCGATGCAAATGTCGTTTATGCGCGAGGTATTGCAACAGCTTAAGCGTAAGGAAGCCAAACAAATCGGTTTGGTTGGGGTATCGATCGATACGCCAATCTATTTTTCTTTGGCTGAGCTGTATATGCAATTTAAAGCGGCGAATGAAGAAAAAAAGGACTTCGGCAAGGTGCTGGGGCCGTTGTTTGGGCAATTCGATGAGTTTTTGATCAGAATGCAAAGCCGCTTTAATGATGTCCGTTATGATTTTTTACTCAAGCCTAAAATCCGCAATAACTCGGCAAGCATGGCCGATTTGTTGCGCCAGTTTGTCGGCTTGGGTTCTAAAAAAGCCAATATCACTGTTGTCGATTTAAGCGCCGTGCCGACGGATGTCAGACCTGCTGTTTCCGCGCAAGTGGGGCGATTGGCCTATGAGTTCAATTACTGGAATCCGCAACGCCGCGACTTTCCGATGACGTTAATTTGCGAAGAAGCCCATGCTTATATCCCCAGAGAAAAAGGCGGTCAGTTTGACGGCACTAAAAAAATGATGGAACGCATCGCCAAAGAAGGTCGGAAATACGGCGTTTCCATCGGTGTTGTCAGTCAGAGGCCTACTGAATTATCGGAAACCATGCTGTCGCAATGCAGTTCGTTTATTTGTTTGCGCACCACTAATCCCGATGACCAGGCTTATATCAAAGGCTTGGTGCCTGAAGCGGAAGGCGATTTGACCGATATATTGAGTTCTTTAGGGCGAGGTGAGGCGCTGGTTTTGGGCGAGGCTGTGCCGTTACCGACCCGTGTGCAGATTTATCGGCCAAATCCTGAGCCGAAAAGTAATGATGTGGATTATTTCACCGGCTGGAGGGAAGGGCCGGATGATTTGGATGTTGAGGCGATCGTCAATTTATGGCGTACTCAGACACGAAAATAATAAACTGAACCGAATTATTAAACTATGCAAGATAACAAACTATATGAACAATAAATTACTCGCTTCTTTTAACGAGCTGTCGGACGATGAACAGCTGCTTTTGCAAGCTTTATCGGTGACTTATGCGCCGGTTGGGCAAACTGAATTTTGTAATCTATTAAAACAATCCGCTACTTTTGCTCCCGCTAAAACAGCCATAATTAATAAATTACTAAAGGAGAAGTTTCAGAAAACCAAGTTAATTATTGTTTCGGCAGACGGTTGGCAATGTCACCCGGAAATTGTAGAACGATTGATGCGACTTGCGGTTCAACAGCCTTGGTTTAATCAACTAGCGGATTTTTTGATTGCTAATCACAAGAGCTATTATCAATCGAGACTTATCATTCCTAATACGATAAAAATGCTTCGTATTTTTTTGTATCAGGGCAATGAAGATGCTTTTTGTGCAAATTTAGATCGGTTTCGTTCGCTTTCTCCACGGAATGCTTTGGACATTATCAAGCAAATTTTCTTTAACGATTTTGACGCAGACTGGTTTACATCCCTTTCCGATCGAATTAAATTTTTAATTTTAAGGTATTTTGTCAATGGCAGTCTTTGGTATATAAGCGATACAACCTTGCATTATCAATTACTGGAACAATTTTTTGGCGCGGTAAAATCAAACGACCAAGAGATTGTCCAAACAGTGATTGAACAACGCTTGCTGCGCGGCAACTTTAATGATGCTGAAGCCTGGTTGGCAGGCGATATGTCGGTGCGGGGTTTGAAAATATTGGCTACTTTGCGCTTCTTGCAAAACCGTAACGATGAAGCCTTGGCGTTGTTTAATGACGCTCTCAAAGCGCTTAAAAAACAAACCGGTAAGCGTAATATCAGTATTAATGGTTTATACGGTGTTTTTTTTAGTCTGACCTTATTACGCACGCGGAGTTTTGCAAATCTGACTTTGCTTAAACAAAACACCCAGATCACGATTAAGCATGGCTCGCAGGATGACTTTTATTTTCTGAACTTAATCCTGCTGGATGCTGTCGAAATTTATCAAGGCAAGCAACAAGCTTCTGGATACGGTCATCATTTGTTCAAAAGCAATGACTTTGCTTATGAACGATTGTTTCAGGCCTTGTTGTTGTATTGGATAGGTGAAATTGACATCATGGCAGCTGAAAATAAAGGCTTCTTGCCGGGTTTGGCCAAGTTTTGCGAGTTAGCGCAACAATTCGGTTTCGTCTGGTATGCAGCAGTCAGTTCGGCATTGTTGCAACGCCTGGATTATAAAAATGAGGCTTGTGAACAGATAGCGCGACAGTATAAAGAATCGCCGTTTAATAGCCTTATCGATTTATTGCCGCAAGTATCCAAATGGCAAAGAGCTTTGGACGCATTGGCGCAATTGAATGAAGCGCCAGTCGCCGTATCGGCTACTCAGGAAGTCAGGATGATTTGGGCGCTAAGTTTGCTTGATAATCAGGCTATATTGGAGCCGAAGGAGCAAAAGCTAGGCAAAAGCGGCCGCTGGACGAAAGGTCGACCTATTTCTTTAAAGCGCCTGTATCAGAATTTAGCCGATTTTGATTATCTGTCCGAACAAGATCATCGTATCTGCGCGCATATTCATATGAGGAAGGAGAGCGACTATTACAGCTATTACAGCAAAGAAATTTACGAATTGTCCGATGAGGCTATTTTGGCTGCAATCGGTCATCCAAATGTTTACTGGGTTAATCAGGACTTGTCGGTAGACATCAGCGTCGCCGAGCCGCAGTTGCTGGTTAAAGAGCAGCAAAAAAACCTGCATATCTCATTAATACCGACAATTACCAGGCAAAAAGTCATTGCCCAAAAAACTGCCAGCAATGGCTTATTGGTTTACAAGATTAATGATCAGCATCGGCAAGTGGCCGAGATTCTGGGAAAAAACGGTCTAACCGTCCCGGCAGCAGCGCGTCAGCAGGTGATCGATTCGATAGCCTCGGTTGCCTCAATGTTAACCGTGCAATCCGATATAGGCGGCACTTCCAGTCATGCGCAAAGTGTTGATGCTGACAGTCGCTTGCATGTGCATTTGCAGCCGGTCGGGCAGGGCATACAAATAGAAATTTTTGTGCAGCCGTTCGAAGGCGGCGGCCCGCTTTACAAACCCGGCACTGGTGGAACCACGGTGTTGGCTGAAATCGACGGCAAGCAATTGCAAACTACCCGCGATTTCAAACTTGAAAAAAAGCATTTAAAAGATGTGCTGAATGAGTGTCCTGAGCTATATGCCGACAAAGACGCTAAATGGTTGCTGGATGATTCCGAATCGGCTCTGGAGGCTTTATTGCACTTGCAGGCTTTAGGTAATTATGCGGTTTTGGAATGGCCGAAGGGTAAAAAGATCCAAATCAGTCGAGAGGCCGGTTTGTCCCAGGCTCAGTTCTCGGTGCGCAAAGAAAAAGACTGGTTTAGCGTTGAAGGTAATTTGCAGATTGATGAGCAGGAAGTGTTGGATATGCAGCGCTTAATGATCCTGTTAAATGGCTCGCCAAGCCGATTTTTAAAGCTTGAAGATGGTCAAATTATTGCCTTAACCCGTGAATTGCGTCAACGTCTGGACGATTTAGCCGGTGTAGGCGATGTGCAAAAAGACAAAGTACGCTTTCATCCGTTAGCGGCGCAGGCCTTGGATGAAATCACCAGCGGCATGACTATCTCTGCCGGTAAGCCGTGGAAAGATCAGTTGCGCCGTCTTAACGAAACAGGCGATTTATATCCCAAGCTGCCGTCAACCTTGCAAGGCGAATTACGCGATTACCAGCGTGAAGGTTTTCAATGGATGGCGCGTTTAGCGCATTGGGGGGCAGGTGCCTGTCTGGCGGACGACATGGGGCTAGGCAAAACCGTGCAAGCTTTGGCATTAATTTTATCCCGAGCTCCAAGCGGACCTACTTTGATTTTAGCGCCCACCTCGGTATGCATAAACTGGCTGGAAGAGTGCCAACGCTTTGCGCCTACCTTGAATACCTATCAATTCGGTAGTGGTGACCGGCAAACGATGCTGGATGAGGCAGGGCCGTTCGATTTGATTGTGTGCAGTTATGGTTTATTGCAAACCGAAGGTGAAAGGTTGGCGCAAAAAAACTGGCAAACCCTGGTTGCGGATGAGGCGCAAGCGATTAAAAATCCGCTTACCAAACGCTCCAAAGCGGCAATGGACTTGCAGGCCGAATTTAAATTGATCACCACCGGTACGCCGATAGAAAACCATCTGGGTGAATTGTGGAATTTGTTTAATTTCATTAATCCTGGATTACTGGGCACCTTGCCAAAATTTAATGAACGTTATGCACAGGCTATAGAGAATCAACAGGATCAGGAAGTCCAGCAACGGCTTAGAAAATTGTTGCGTCCGTTTATATTGCGGCGGCTTAAAAGTGATGTATTAACCGAATTGCCTCCTCGCACCGAAGTGACCCTGCATGTTGAGTTAAGCCCGGAAGAACGAGCAATTTATGAAGCGTTGCGGCGTAATGCGATGCAGACCATGACTGAGGCAGTCAGCCAGCCCGGACACCAACAGCTTAAAGTATTGGCCGAAATTATGAAATTGCGCCGTGCTTGTTGCAATCCGCGTTTGGTGATGGAAGAAAGCACGGTTGCCAGTTCCAAGCTTGAGGCTTTTGAAGAACTGGTCGATGAATTGCTGGATAACCGCCATAAAGCCTTGGTATTTAGTCAGTTTGTCGGGCATTTGAGCTTGATCCGTGAACTGCTGGACAAAAAAGGCATTGCCTATCATTATTTGGACGGCTCGACCCCGGTTCCGCAACGGAAAAAAGCCATGAATTCATTTCAGGCCGGGGAGGGCGATTTATTTTTAATCAGCCTGAAAGCCGGCGGTACCGGTTTAAATTTAACTGCCGCCGACTATGTGATCCACATGGATCCCTGGTGGAATCCGGCGGTTGAAGATCAAGCGTCCGACCGCGCTCATCGAATGGGGCAAAAACGCCCGGTTACCATTTATCGCTTGGTTGCTAAAGACACCATAGAGGACAAAATTGTCGAATTGCATCAGCATAAGCGCGATTTGGCCAATAGCCTGCTTGAAGGCGGTGAAGTGAGCGGAAAAATGTCGGTAGAAGATATGATGGCGTTGATTAGGGAGATTGATTGATAAAGCGAAGTATATATAGAGTTTAAGCGGCTATCCGGAGATTCAGTGTAGCAGACTTCCGGATAGCGATTTTACCTTGCAAGAAGTTGTCTTATCGAGTTGAAAAACTTGTTTTGTGGATTGTTAGATTAGTTACTTTTCATGTTCATAAGCATAGGTCAGTTGCTCCATTGCTTTTTTATTGCTCAAACATTGACCTAGTTTGGCGACTATCATCATATCGTAGTGACGGGATAAAACCGATTCCGTAGGTCGGAGGGGAGCCAGCGATTCAATCATGTTACATACATGAGCCAGATAATGTCGTCTTAGTATCGAGTCTTGAGGAAGACTGCTGTTGTTTTCTAGGGTCACTTTTGTTGGCACTCTTACTTTAGTAGGCTCAATACTGACGATAGGCTTATTTATTTGATAATCCGCAATCAGTTGCTCCATTGCATTTTTATTGCTCAGACAATGGGCCAGCGTGGTAAATGTCATCGTATGGTAATGGCGACATAAAACCGATTCCGTTGGTTGCACTGGAGCCAGCGATTCAATCATGGTACATACATGGGTCAGATAGTGCCGTCTCAGTATCGAGTCTTGAGGCAGGTTATAGCTGGTGTCTTCTATCGGAGGTGTCACCGTCTCTTTTACTTGTGGCGGTGCTGAAGGCTCAAGATTGACTATCGGTTTATCAGTGGACTTTGGTTCTGGAGGAGTGACAACCGGCGCATCAGCCATTTGTGAGTTTACCGTGCCAGGTTCGGCATTTACAACAGACTTGGTTTCCGGCACTTGCTGATTTAATTCAGGATCTTCATGTTTGCTGGTTTGAGCTTCTTTTGGTGGGCACGAAGAGCATTTTTTACGATTTTTTAAAACAATGAAAATTGTTATTAACAAAACAAGTATAGCGATAATTCCAAGTGCGTCCATAACAGTTCTCCTGATTTATACTCAGACCGGTCAAATTTGCGGAAAATGAAGAGGGTATAATACTCAAATTTAAACACAAAACCTGACATGATAAAGATCG
>JADHTX010000130.1 GCA_016784875.1 Methylobacter sp. | reverse complement strand
CTGCTACACAGCAATAAACATAAATGATAAAGTCTTCTACTGGCATGGCCCTTCTCCTTTATACAGTTGCTTTTGGTAGAACAACTTTACGGGAGTCGTGGCCTTGTCTTCAATTCATTTAAAGTTGAGCATCGCGTATAAGTTAATAAACTTACATTTCGATATGAGTGGTGGTGCTTCTTGCTTTTCGATTCGGTGTGCTTAACGCATGTTCCGGTTCAGCAATTTTAAGCAAAATTCGTTTTGTTTTTGATGGTTTGATTTCAAGTTATCAATATCTAATTTGCAATATTTTATTGTTGAAAATTTCTTGAGTTTGTTCAAATTCCTTATTTGTCGATGAAGGATATTTATTTTAATTTTCAACTGGTTGCCAGGTCTTGTTTCGCGTGGCGCCAATTGAAATCAACTTTCTTGTTGTCATACGTTTAGATGTTGGCGAGGTTTTTTTTTTTATAGCTTTGACACAATGGTGTATCTCATGATAAAAAGTACTCTGTCGTTTATTACTTAATTCGACAAGCAACTCAGTAAAGTGATTTATTGAGTGGCCCCTTTGAGGAAAGGGAATAAAATAATATAATTAAATAAACATTCGAGGATTTTAAAATGGCTGAAGAACAAGAAAAAGATAACACATGGTTGATTGCTGGTGTTGCTATTGCTGCTGTTATTGTTTTGGTTGTGTTGTTGAAACAGGACGAAACTAAGCATTTACAAAGTGGTGCTGTTGCAGCGAGTAATGCTGAAGTATTCTCGAAAATAGATGCTAAAAAAACCAGAAACAAAACTGCGCAATAATTCTAAAAGCGTAGTTAGCTAATAAAAAATACCCCCCGTCATATTGACGGGGGGTATTTTTCTCAGTCCCTTCCCCTCTTAAGCAGTCATTACAAACAAACTTCTCCTGAAAAGCCCGTACACAGCAAAATGCTGGAGCATTGGGTTTTCCGCTCCTCCATATGTTTTCGTTTTAGCTTTTTCCCAAAAGATAAAAATTAAGCCTAAATGAGTATGAACTAGCTATCTTTTTCCAGTATCTGAATTTTTTCTTCCAACATTTTTACTCTTTTTAATAGTTCAGGCAGTTTGCTGATTGCAATTTGCTCCTTATAAGCTGTCTTCTTATCTTTTGCCGGGCTGCCAAAAACCTGAGTTCCTGGCTTGACATCGCCAGCTACGCCTGAGCGCGCCATGATTACAGCGCCACTGCCAATCGTAACGTGATCGGCAATACCGGAACTGCCTGCCAGAATCGCATAATCTTCAATGTTACATGAGCCGGAAACACCCGTTAAGCCGCACATGATGACGTGTTTGCCGACTTTATTGTTGTGTCCAATTTGTACAAGGTTATCGATTTTGCTGCCCTCGCCTATTGAGGTGCTGCCCAATGCGCCCCTGTCTATACAAGTATTAGCGCCAATCTCGACATTATCTTCAATGACGACATTGCCGACCTGGGGAACCTTGATATGCTGGTTATTTCTGAACTTATATCCAAAGCCGTCGGCACCGATAATGGCGCCAGAATGGATGATGACATTATCGCCAACGATGACATCGTCATAAATAACCGCGTAAGGATAAATTCGGGAGTTTTTGCCTATCTTTACATTATTACCGATATAGGCGCCTGCATGTATTTCGCAACCATCGCCTAGGCTTGAATCTTTACCAATTACGGCGTAGGGGCCTATATACAGCTCAATGCCCAATGTTACATTATCTTCAAGCACTGCCTGTGGTGCAATTTGTCGATCATAAGTCCTGGTGGGGTGTAATAATTCGACGGCCTTTATAAAACTAAGTTCAGGGTCGGGGCATACTAACAGAGCTATACCTTCAGGTACGTTCTCAATACCAAAGCCTTCTGCAATAAAGCAAGCGGAAGCCGTTGAGTCCTTGATGTATTGGCTATAGCGACTGTTAGTCAATTGCGTGACTTGGCCTTGATGCGCAGAAGTAATCTCTGCTGCTGATTGGATAGTTGCAGATGGATCGCCACCTTCAATTCGTGCATTACAAAAATTGGCAAGTTCTTTTAATATAATCGGCATAATTATCTCTGCTGTTATTCATACATAGCACCAAAATAGTCGGCACCACGTTGCTGGAAATATAAGTTTAGTGTACCAAGGCCAATAAACAACCTCATTAGCGGTTTTGGTTGTCCGAATTGATTGGTAAGGGTTTAAAATGTAACTGATTAAGGGGCGTTTTTCAGCTTACTGGCGCCAGTATCAATGTTGATTACAATGCCAGTGTCCGGATTTGCCTCCATCTTTTTCCAATAACCGGACTGCTTGGATAATCATGCCTCTATCTACGGCTTTGCACATATCGTAAATTGTGAGCAAGGCGATTTGCGTAGCATTTAGGGCTTCCATTTCTACGCCGGTTTGTCCGTTGGTTTTAACAGTGGTTTGGCAGCGTATCCGGTTATTGTCGATTTCTGCGCTCAGCTGGATTTCTACATGCGTTAAGGGGAGCGGATGGCAGAGCGGAACTAAATCCGCCGTTTTTTTACTGGCCATGATGCCTGCAATTCTTGCAATGGCAAGCACATCGCCTTTTTTGTGTCCGCCGTCTAAGATCAGCTTGAGCGTTTCAGGCTGCATTTCAATATAGCCTTCGGTAATCGCGGTACGCTCGGTGATCGCCTTTTTACCGACGTCAATCATGTGAGCTTCGCCGGATTGATTAAAGTGGGTTAATGCAGTCATTTTTCTGTAAAATTATCAATGAAAGAGGCAGACGCGTTTTATTATATCAATTGCTGGTTAAGAAAACTAAAAAGGCGGTCGAGCGGACTCCTTTGCAATACCCTCTATCCCAATCCAATTTTTTTGTGACTGATTGTGTGACTATGTCGATTAAGGTACGTTATTTTGCCAGTTTGAAAGAAAACATCGGGCGATCGGAAGATAATCTGGAGTTTACCGGTTTGGTTACTGTCGCCGACGTCTGGCGCTGTGCCAATCCGAATAAAGCGCTGCCGGACAATAGTTTGGCGGCGGTGAATATGGACTATGTAGAATTGAACCAGCAAGTTAAGGATGGTGATGAAGTGGCTTTTTTTCCGCCAGTGACCGGGGGCTGATGATGGGCATAAAACTTTGCGTAGAAGCTTTTGATCCCTGGCAGGAAATTCAGGCGCATCAGCATTCGGCAAAGGAGTTGTCCGGAAAGTTCGGCGCAACCAGTGTTTTTGTCGGTACGATGCGCGATTTCAATGAAGGTGATACTGTTGAGGGCATGACGCTGGAGCATTATCCCGGCATGACCGAAAAACAACTGGAAAAAATTGTTGCTGAAGCATTACAGGAATGGCCTGTTATTGATGCGTTGGTGGTACACCGGGTCGGTGATATTTTGCCTAATGAGCCGATAGTGCTGGTGGCGGTATGGTCATCGCATCGTGGCGACGCATTTGATGCGAGTCGATATATCATGGAAGCGTTAAAATCGAGAGCGCCTTTCTGGAAAAAGGAGTTGTTAAAATCCCAAGTCGAACGTTGGCTGGTAAAAAATACCGGCGGTTATCTTTAGTTTAATTAAGAGCAATTTTTCCACGAAAAGCACAAAAGACACGAAAAAATAATTATAGCGTTGTGTTAATTCATTTTGTTGGAAGTCTTCGATTTGATTTTTTGGAATTTTTTGTGCTTTTTCGTGTCTTTCGTGGACGAAGCTTTTTCAAGTTTCATCGGTTACGGTTATATTTTTAGGAAATATCAAAATGCAGGGACACATAGTAAAAATGCAAGCCCGGTTAGATCCGGATAAATCAAAGTCGGTTCAGTACCAGTTACCGATAGGTAATCAGTTGGTTGCGTTAAATCCGCTGATCGGTAAGCCGATTAAGTTGATCTATACCGGTAAAATTGCTTGCGTACACTGCAAGCGATCAATTAAAAAGAGCTTTAATCAGGGTTACTGCTATCCCTGCTTTATTGCATTGGCGCAATGCGATATGTGCATCATGAAGCCGGAAACCTGTCATTACACAGAGGGGACATGTCGAGAGCCTTCATGGGGTGAAGAATTTTGTTTTCAGTCGCATGTGGTTTATCTGGCGAATTCCAGCGGCATTAAGGTCGGCATTACTCGGCAGACTCAAATCCCGACACGTTGGATAGATCAAGGTGCTGTGCAGGCTTTGCCAATTTTTAAAGTACAGTCGCGCTATATTTCCGGTCTGGCCGAAATCGCCATTGCCAAACATGTTAGCGATAAAACCAGTTGGCAGCAAATGCTTAAAAAAAAGGCCGATCCTATTGATTTAGTGGCAAAACGAGATGAATTAATCGCAGTCTGTGCAACAGAATTGGCTGATATTACCCAGCGTTTTGGTGAAGAAGCGATTGAATTATTAGTTGATGCGTCGCCTGTGGATATTCATTTTCCGGTGGACAGTTATCCGGTCAAGGTTAAGTCATTTAACCTTGATAAGTGCCCAGAAGTATCAGGGGGGCTGCACGGCATAAAAGGCCAGTATTTATTGTTGGATGCCGGTGTGATTAATATCCGCAAGTTTGCCGGTTATGAGATTGAATTTTCGACCTAGGATATGAAGTGGCTTATGGGGCAAAGTAGCGATTTGTATAAAACTCAAAATTGACCTGTTCAAACTTACCGGTGACATCTTTTGGCAAAAACGAGTAATTGATTGTTGTCGTCGACTTGGTAAGAATTAAAAAGGATAATAGACGCGAGTGCAATCCCGCCAAAAACCGAGTAAAATAGCCAATATTTATTGCCTTAAAAAGGCGATTGCCAGCAACTGTTTATCTGGCGTTCTTAAAAATTTACCGGGTAGTTGGGGTTTGAATTTTTAAAATGCAGTTAATCAGCTTAATTCGAAAGTTTATTTGAGGATATTAGCGTGGAGCTAAACGGCGCACAAATCGTAATTCAAAGTCTTAAGGACGAAGGCGTAGAATATATTTTTGGCTATCCCGGCGGTGCGGTATTGCATTTGTACGATGCCATTTTCCAGCAGGATGATGTCAAACACATCTTGGTTCGGCACGAACAAGGTGCGACCCATGCGGCGGACGGTTACGCCCGTGCGACAGGTAAACCGGGCGTCGTCCTGGTCACTTCAGGTCCAGGCGCTACTAATGCAGTTACCGGCATTGCCACCGCTTATATGGATTCGATTCCGATGGTGATTATTTCCGGCCAGGTTCCGTCGCCGGTTATCGGTAGCGATGCGTTTCAGGAAGTCGATATGGTCGGCATTACCCGACCTTGCGTGAAGCATAATTTCCTAGTCAAGGACGTGACAAAATTGGCTGAAACCATCAAGAAGGCGTTTTATGTGGCGACTACCGGCCGTCCTGGCCCTGTTGTTGTCGATGTGCCAAAAGACATCACCGATCCCAGAATCAAAGTGCCTTACAAGTACCCTAAAAAGGTTTCTATGCGTTCTTATAATCCGGCAGTTACCGGCCATAAAGGGCAAATTAAGAAAGCAGTCGATTTATTGTTAACGGCAAAACAGCCGATCATTTATGCAGGCGGCGGTGTCATCTTGGGCGAAGCCAGCAAGGAATTGACCGAATTTGCTCATACATTGGGTTTTCCTATCACCAACACCTTGATGGGTTTGGGCGCTTACCCGGCAACCGACAAGCAGTTTGTCGGTATGCTCGGAATGCACGGTACCTATGAAGCTAACATGGCGATGCATGACAGCGATGTGATTATCGCTATCGGCGCGCGGTTCGATGACCGCGTCACCGGCAAACTGGACGAGTTTTGCCCGAATGCTCAAATTATCCATATCGATGTCGATCCTGCCTCGATTTCCAAAACCGTTAAAGTCGCTATTCCTATCGTTGGCGAAGTTAAGCCGGTATTGGAGCAGATGATGGAGTTGATCAGGGAAAGTAAAAAGAAACCATCCAAGAAAGCCTTGGAAAGCTGGTGGAAACAGATTGACCAATGGCGTGCCGTAAATTGTATGGAATACGATCGTAACAGCCGCTTGATCAAGCCGCAATACGTGATCGAACAGTTGTACGAAGTTACCAAAGGCGAGGCATATGTCACCTCGGATGTGGGTCAGCATCAGATGTGGGCCGCTCAGTATTATCCGTTCGACAAGCCTCGGCATTGGATTAATTCCGGCGGTTTGGGCACGATGGGCTTTGGCTTGCCTGCGGCTATTGGCGTTAAACTGGCGTTTCCCGATTCTGAAGTGGCCTGTGTGACCAGTGACGGCAGCATCCAGATGTGCATTCAGGAATTATCGACGGCACTGCAATATAATGCGCCGGTAAAAATCATTAACCTGAACAACAGTTATCTGGGCATGGTTCGCCAATGGCAGGAATTTACCTATGAAAGCCGTTATTCGCATTCGTATATGGACACCATACCGGACTTCGTCAAGTTGGCTGAGGCCTACGGCCATGTCGGCATGCGTATCGATAAGCCTGAAGACGTCAGGCCGGCTCTGGAAGAAGCGTTTGCGATGAAAGACCGTACGGTGTTTTTGGATATTTTGACCGACCGAACCGAAAACGTTTACCCGATGATTGAGTCGGGCAAGGCTCATAACGATATGACTTTAAGAGTCGCAGACGGCACATCAACCGACAGGGAGCTGGCGTAATGAGACATATTATTTCTATCCTGATTGAAAACGAATCCGGTGCGTTATCGCGGGTGGCAGGCTTGTTTTCCGCGCGCGGCTACAATATCGAGTCCTTGACTGTCGCGGCTACAGAAGACCCCAGCCTGTCGCGTATGACGCTGGTTACTCGAGGCAGCGATGACATTATCGAGCAAATTACCAAGCAGCTGAATAAACTGATTGATGTAGTTAAACTGATAGACTTGGCAGACTCGGATCATATCGAACGCGAATTAATGATGGTCAAGATCAGAACCACCGAGCAGACCCGCGAAGAAATCAGAAGCCTGGCGGCAATATTTCGCGGCAAGATTATTGATGTCACACCGACTACTTATGTCGTGGAAATGACCGGACCCTCTAGTAAACTGGATGCGTTTATCGCCGCCATCGATGGCGACACTATTATTGAAGTCGTCCGTTCTGGACCGACCGGTATATCGAGAGGCGAAAAAGGGTTGCATTTGTAAGCTTTAGCCTTTCGCCTAATTAATTTTAAAAACACCAAAAACAGGAAAAAACCATGCAAGTTTATTACGACAAAGATGCCGACCTTTCAATCATCAAAGGTAAAAAAGTAGCCATTATCGGTTACGGATCGCAAGGCCATGCCCACGCGCTTAATCTAAAAGAATCCGGCGTTTCAGTTGTCGTGGGCTTGCGCGCAGGATCGCCTTCAGTCGCTAAGGCTGAAGCGCATGGTTTAACCGTACAAGACGTTGCACAAGCTGTTGCCGGTGCGGACATAGTCATGATTCTGACGCCTGATGAATTCCAATCAAAATTGTATAAAGACGAAATTGAACCCAACATCAAACAAGGTGCCGTATTAGCATTTGCCCACGGCTTTGCGATTTTGTACAACCAAGTCGTGCCGCGCGCCGATTTAGATGTGATCATGATCGCGCCTAAAGCGCCAGGGCACACTGTACGTTCTGAATTCGTACGCGGCGGCGGCGTTCCTGACTTAATCGCAGTTCATCAAGATGCTTCAGGCACAGCGAAATCCATTTGCTTGTCTTACGCGTCGGCTATCGGCGGCGGCCGTTCAGGTATTATTGAAACCACGTTCCGCGACGAATGTGAAACCGATTTATTTGGCGAACAAGCGGTATTATGCGGCGGTGCGGTTGAACTCGTAAAAATGGGTTTTGAAACCTTGGTTGAAGCGGGTTATGAGCCTGAAATGGCCTACTTTGAATGCTTGCACGAATTAAAGTTGATTGTTGATTTAATGTTTGAAGGTGGCATCGCCAACATGAACTACTCGATCTCCAACAATGCAGAGTACGGCGAATACGTTACCGGCCCGAAAGTCATCAACGAAGAAAGCCGTTGGGCGATGCGTGAAGCATTGAAAAACATCAGAAACGGCGAATACGCCAAGCAGTTCATCATGGAAGGCATGACCAATTATCCGGAAATGACCGCTAAACGTCGTTTGAATGCAGAGCATCCGATTGAAATAGTCGGTGCCAAACTGCGTAGCATGATGCCTTGGATTAAAGCCAACCAGATTGTTGATCAAACTAAAAACTGATCCTAAGCCGGTTTAAGCGTTTAAAAAAAGCCCGTCTTTATGATGGGCTTTTTTTTGCTAAATAATAAAGGTGTACTTCTGGGGTGCGGTAGGATGCGCGGTTTTGCATTCTATACTTCTCAGGTCGTGAGCGGTACTTACTCATCCTGGAAAGAGCCGTTGAGCCATGGATCAAGAGGGGTTTTAACAGATGAACAACGGGCTATACCAATTCTCTGCGACACCTTATTAGATGAAGCGCTAACCTCGCGTAACGTAATGTTGTATCAGCGTTATTAGTGTGAACCTGTGGCTAACTGATTTTTTTAGGTCCATTAGACAAGTGTTCCTTGACAGTATTCGTTTGCAATTAAGCATAAGTATCTACACAAGTACCAGCCCCTTCTCCCTTGAGGGAGAAGGTTGGGATGAGGGGGATATAAATGGTTGTTTTTATTCTCCTCGGCAACTGCTCCCTGCATTGCTCTACCTCCTGCATCCGTGCAGTCGTC
>JADHTX010000129.1 GCA_016784875.1 Methylobacter sp. | reverse complement strand
AACCCACATGATTAATCAGGATGAAATAGGCTCATGAACCGATTTAAGCACAAAGTTTTCTTTGGCGCTTAGCACTGCATGCTATTTAATAAGTAGCGTATGTGTCAGACAGCAATATTGTTTATGACAAAGCAGATTTTTACCCTAATAAAGTAGAGAGCTATCATTTCTAATCCAAAATTATCCTATCAAATTCGGCGCAGTCAGCGAGCCACGCAGACACGGATCGTGGTAACGCCCGAAAAAGTCGAAGTAGTCGCGCCAGTAAACGTCACCGAATATCAAATTCATCAATTCGTGCAGTCCAAACAGCAGTGGATAGCTCAGGCTATGGCTAAAATGGCACTTAAAAGTCAACGGCATAAAACTTTGGCTCCTGCTGTTTATGGGCATGGTGCTGAAATTCCTTACCAGGGGACATCGTATAAATTGGCAGTAAGGCCCACAAAATTAAAAAGGCTGAAAATAGAATTCAGCCAAGAATTTGTTGAATTTATTGCCCATGTCCCCGAAGCCCTGATGAATAACGACCACAGTGCCGAGATAAAAGAAGCGTTAATACGCTGGATGAAAAAGGAATCGAAAGTCCAGGTAGAACAACTGGTCAAACAGCATGCGGAAAAGAAACAGCTATTTCCCCAGGCCATTAGAATCAAGACTCAAAAAAGCCGATGGGGCAGTTGCGGTATTCATAACGACATCAATATCAACTGGCTATTAATCATAGCCCCGCCCGAAGTCTTGGAATACGTAGTGGTGCACGAGCTTTGCCATATCAAGGTGAGGAATCATTCCGCCCATTTCTGGGCCTTGGTTGCCGAACATTTGCCGGACTATAAAAACCGAAGACTCTGGCTGAAAAAGCATGGTAGTAGCTTGATGATGGGATTGTGACTCTTCGTGAGTAGGCGGCGATGTACTATTGTACAAGTGAGGGATGCCAGGTTCAGATACGCCTAAAGGTCCGGATTTAATTTGGCAATATTAAAAATTAGTCGGGGTTAATTAAGATTATGAATGGCTGTAATCGGCCACTAGCTGCCATCCGAAATAATACCGTTTTATACCGAAAGAGATTCCTACGGTGCTATCCTTGATTTCGGTACTATACTTACGCAAGTAATAATCAATGTCGCGATATTTAAGTAACCCACGATACCTGTGTTATGAGTCGAATCCCAAAAATACTTAGACAAGCTCACTCTAACTTTAGAGCCCCTCCTCGCTACGGGACAGAGTTACGGAAGCGGGTGGTTGTAGATCAAAGCAGGATTGATCTCGCTAGCAAATATTTCGTGTCCGATCTTCCAGGTGCAACTATCCCTGCGACCCGTCTTCAAAATATTCTCGAAAATTTAGAGCAAGGTCGTACGCTTTCAAAACATGCTGTGATGTACTTGCAGCAACATGGGCTAACCGCTCTACAGCAGCTTGCACAGGGTGAAATCACCTATGAAGCTTTCTGCAAGACCACATCGGAAGAACAGGCCAAGCGTGAACAAGCGGCCGAAGCTAAAAGGCAAAAAGAAGAAGCGGCGTGGTTGCGAAGGATTGAAGAGGACAAAGCCCAAGAGGCTATCCGTAATGCCAAATACGAGCGGGATTGTCAGCGAGCAGAGGAAGCGCGACGAAAGCGAGAGAGCGACCCAGAGTACATCGCCAAAATAAAAAACCAGCAGCTTCGGATGCGCTATGGACTAGATCAGTTCATCGAAAAGCAATTATTTGCCCACCTGATGGACATCCTTCATCGCCTCGACGGCGGCAAGCGCCTGTCTGACGAAGACATTATATGGCTTACCACCGAGGGTAAGGATTACTACACTGAGATTCTTCAGGCAGCCTTTCATGAGCGCGAAGCTGAGTTCTTTACGGCTGAGTACAAACGAACGAGTGATCCATGGAACGCGGTTAATGCCAGTGGCCACTACCGCAAGTGCAACCAAGCCAGAAAAGCCCATGATCTACTGATCTCTATCCCTGCTGCACTCCAGAAGGCACCAAAACTGAACTCGGCGATCTGCACAACCCATGGCGGTGTGATGCGAGATTTGAATCGCTTTGATGAAGCGTTGAAATTTGGCGGTCAGGCACATGCTCTGACGCCGAAGGACTTTCGCCCCTGCACCCTTTTAGGTGCTGTAAATATCGAGATGGGGGACTATCTCACCGGATTAGACTGGTATGAGAAGGCGAAAGAACGCGGAGCCAGTGAGCGCTCAATTGATTATGACCTACGCGGCATTTTGCTGCGCGCGGACAAGGCGAAACGCGAGGAGATAAAGGCAGTCCTGCTTCGTGTAGATTCGGAACGGTATAAATGGGTCCGAAATTTCAAGGTTTAAGATCATGTGTCCGCTTAGGCTCGATTGCTGTCATTCAGATATATTTGAGGCTATTTTCTGATGCCGTCAGAACAGGGTCGAACCAGATAACCGATAGAATTTGTGTTCAGTTTTTTTTTCGTTCTTTAAGCAACTGCAAAACCTCAATGCCTTTTTTTCGTTGTACCCTAATAATTTCTAACTCGGTTTGGTAATGTTTTATTAAGCATTCATCGTCAGTCTGTTCAAGGGAATGAGTGATTTTCCGTTCTTTTTTCTTGAGCTTAAGCAGTATTTTTTTCAACTCCTCAATATGTTCCCTTTTTTTGTGTGTGTTCGTGTCAAAAAAGGCCTGTAATTTATGAAGCAGCTTTTCTATTTTCATGGCTGGAAGACGGGTTAGGTGGGCTGTTAAAGGATGCTATTTGGTATCGACTGTTTGAACAACATCATTAATTTCAGTTTCATTTAAGCTTAATTGCTGCTCGACTTGATTATTGACGGTGTTGTCGTGCAAAAACAGCGTTTCAGCGGCTTTTAGCAGGTTTTTCTTAATGCTGCGCATATAGGCGCTGTCATTAATCAAGGATGAGCCTGTTTCAGGGGTTATTTTCCGATCCCTGATCAGTGTTTCAATGGTGCGAATCATTTGCATGTCGTCGTCTTTAATGGTCGCTTTTAATGCGTCCAACGATAACAACGGTAATTCATTGCCTTCGATTTCATGCCTGAAAGTTTCAATTTTCTGGATGTGCAAGATTATTTGGTAGGCAATTTTATTGTATTCATCAATCTTGACTTGATTGGTTGATGATCTGGATTGAGTCCAGTTTTTTTGTAAATGCTTGGTATCTTTTATGGCTTCGACGGTACGTTTATTGGCTTCGCGTAGCCAGGAAAGTCTTGAGGACTGGGGCATTTCCAGGGGGAATCCGGCTTGGCTGATAAAGGCAATAATGGCACTGTAGATACCTTTTATTCGTTTTTCATAGTTGGCATCTATATCGTATTCAATGGGATGATTATTTTGATCTATAAGTTGCTTGAGTAAGTCCTTTGTTTGGAGGTCGCGTTTATGTAGGCCAAAGGTCCGCAAAATAACATGAATGGCATTTTCATATAAATGAATGCTTTCCAGTCTGACCGATTCAACGACTGTTTCAGGGAAATCCATGGCGGATGAGTCTAAATATTTAGGTTTGAAAATATTGCTGCGTTTTTCGATAAATAGCTTTTCTAGTAAAGTAACTTGTTGATTGATAAATGGAAAAAATAGGATGATGCCGGTCAGGTTAAATAGGCTGTGAAATGTTGCCAGTTTCATAGCATGATCCGTGCCGGCAATGCCCAAATTTTGGCTGATGAAGTCAACAGCGACACCAAATTGTTTAATAAAAACCAGTACAAAAATACCGGTACACAGGTTGATTAGCAGATGTGAACCAGCCAGACGTTTGCCCTGAATATTGGCGCCGAATGCGGCGATGATCGCGGTAATTGTTGTGCCGACATTGGCTCCTATTGCCAATGCAAGCGCATTGTCATAAGTAATTTGATGTACGGAAACAGCGGTAATGGTTAACAGCATGGTGGCATGGCTGGACTGCATGATAATGGTGGCGATGATGCCTAATGCGGTATAAATAAGTAATCCTTTGACACCGGGCATCGCGTATTCAGCAAGGTTTATGGTGTTTTCAAAGTGCTCAAAACTTTCTTTCATGTAATGTATCCCGAGCAGTAAAAAGCCCAAGCCGGTCAGGATATAACCGATGCCTTTTAACTGCTTGCCGTTCTGAAAGATACATAAAACGCCAAAAACCAGTATTGGCATAGCATAGGTGGCAATATTCACTTTCAGGCCCAGTCCGGCAATCAGCCATGCGCCGGTGGTCGTGCCCAAGTTGGAGCCGAAAACAATGCCGATACCGGCAACTAAATCAAGCAAGCCCGCGCTCAAAAACGATATGGTGATGACTGAGACTAAGCTGCTGGATTGCATTAAGGAGGCCGATAGAAAGCCGAAGCCGAAACTTTTCCAGGTGGTATCGGTGGTTTTTTGCAGAATCCGCTCCAGTACCCCACCGGTAAAGGCTTTAAATCCTTGTTCCAGGGACAGCATGCCGAACAGAAAAATCGAGACCCCCGCTGCAATACCTTTAAATTCAACGCTGAGCCAAAAGCCGTAAGACAATAGCGGGATGACAATTAACAATAGGGCTTTATGCATGGATATTATTTCAAAAGGAAGGTGGGCGACCGTTTGCCCGAAGAGATTAGATCGGCGGTTGTTTTGAGCCGCTTAGTTTGATGCGCACAGTATCGCCGACTGTTAATTGACCGCATTGATTATGTAGGGCATTTTGTCCGAAATAAACGTTATTTTGCCATTTTCTAGTACGGTTTAGGGTGGTCAGCGGTTCTTTGCCGGTCTGAGCTGTTTCAGGATCGATTGTTGGAATAGAGCATCGGGAGCAAGGTTTGGGTAGTCTGAAATCGATAGTGCCTATGCTGATTTCGCGCCAGCTGTCTTCTGCATAGCCGGGGCAACCTGAAATAACCAGATTAGGTCTAAAGCGGGTCATAGCCAAATTCAGTTGCATTTCATGATTCAATACAGCCAACGAGTTTTCTGAAATGATTAGGAAAGGAAAGCCGTCAGAAAATGCCACCTTGTCGGAAGGCTTGGCATAGTTTAGATCAACCGGTCGAATGACTTCATCGGGCTGATAAACCAGTTGGCAATTGCATTTTAAAAAATCGCTTAGCCATTGGTCGGCTTGTTTTGAAACACTACGGGCATCGCACTGGTCATGCCAGATGGTGCTGTTAATGATTTGTCCGTCAACAGGTGCAAGGGGTAGCGATAGGTTTTCCATGCCCGGTGCGGACAGGATCAGGTTTTGATCGATCAGTGCGGTTTTAATTAGAGCCATGCGCGGCAATTTCCGCTGACTGAGAAATTGCCGGTTATTGTCGATAATCATCCATTTTCTGTCGTACTGAAAACCTTTTTCAGTGACAGGCCAGCTATTCGCACTAATACCCGCCAATGACTTTACGGGATAGATGAATATTCCGCTTAAAATATAGTGTGTCATTGGCGATGAGTAATCGTCTTAACCTAATAAAGATTTTACTGCGTTTTCGGTTACGTTGCTTTGAGTGCCTTGTGCCTGGACCGGGTTGCTTTGAAAGTCGGCGATAATTTTCTGGGCCGCTTGTTGAGCTTGAGCACTATTTTCTATCGGGGCAGATCTGTCGGTGCTTTTTACCGGTGAAGATGCAGATAGTTTTAATGCGGTATCGGAAAGATTTACTGTTGAATCGGAAACTTTTGAGCTGTCGTCCTGGTCGTTATCTGAACGGGTTTCGATAGCGGGTTCTTTGTTCTCCACGCTTTGCGCCCGTTGGGATGCTGTGTTGATAAGTAGCTCTGGTCGTGCTTGTACTTTGCTGGCGTCCATTTTAATGTCCTTTTATCTTGGTTAATCGGGCCGTAAAAAACGGCAATGGTTTTGAATCTGAAATTTAGCCCTAGAATAATAGGTATTTGTACTGATGCTGAACTCTTTGTTGAACGAAGTCAATAGGCTTTTTGTAGCGGATACTGCCTAACTAAAATGATAAAGTTAGAAGGGCTTATTTTTATGGTGGGAATGGCAATTTTTGAATGCAATAATTTATGTTAGTTTTAATAAACTTCATCAAAAAGCTAAATAAAGTTAACGAATCCGTTAAAATTAGCACTTGAGTGTTTTACTATTGTTAAGAAATGATGCGATTAATTAATTGTTCTCTCTATGTAGCTATTCGATTTTTATTTATTGTTCATTTGCTTAGCGTCGGTTTTGTTTATGCTGGAGCTAAGCAGACGATTAATATCGCTTATTTTACGCAAGAGCAGAAAGTTCCCCCGCCGATGTCTAACCTGGATGCCTTTATTAAAGATAAGGGCGTTTTGGGGGCAGAATTGGCCATTGATGATAATAATACGACCGGACAGTTTACCGGGCAGCAGTTTGTGCTTAAAAAGGTCATTGTGCCGCTGGATGGTAATGTTGTCGATGCCTTTAATAAAGTGTTTGGCGATCAATCCCCGTATGTCATCGTCAACTTGCCTGCCGAACATATCAATAGTATTGCCGATTTACCCGCAGCAAAACAGAAGCTGTTATTCGATGTGGCAACAATCGATGATGCGTTGCGCAATGAGCAATGCCGCAGCAATGTGTTGCATATATTGCCTAGCAGAGCGATGCGCGCCGATGCGCTGGCGCAATACATGATGAAAAAACGCTGGAATAAGTGGTTTTTGGTTGTCGGTGCTACCGAAGAAGATCGTTTGTTTGCTGAGGCAATCAGGCGAGCAGCTAAACGATTCGGCATGAAAATAGTTGAGGAAAAAACTTGGGAGCACACTTACGATGCGAGACGTACTGCTCAATCGGATGTGGCGGTGTTTTCTCAGGTTGATGATTACGATGTATTGGTTGTTGCCGATGAGCAAGGTCGGTTTGGCGAATATCTTGAATATAGGACCTGGAATGCCAGACCGGTGATCGGTACTCAGGGCTTGGTCGCGACGGCATGGCATCGAACCCATGAGCAATGGGGCTCGGTGCAGATCCAAAATCGATTTAAAGAACAAGCGGGACGCTGGATGGAAGAGCAGGATTATGCGGCTTATCTGGCGGGTAGAGCTATCGGCGAGGCGGCTACGCGTACCCAATCCAATGAGGTAAGTCGTCTTAAGGAATATATGTTGAGCGATGCGTTTGCATTACAAGGCTATAAAGGTAATCCTTTGTCGTTTCGACCTTGGGATGGACAGTTGCGGCAGCCTGTTCTGCTGGCGGCCGCAAGATCGTTGGTTGCTGTTGCACCGGTTGAAGGTTTTTTGCATCCCAAAACCGAACTCGATACTTTGGGTTATGATCAACCTGAATCGACCTGTAAATGGAGTAAATAATGATGAAAAGAAATATTTTAGGGCTGTTGCTGACGGTTGTATTGGGGGGGGCTGCGCAGGCTGAAACGGTGTTTGTGACGCTTGAAAAAGATAATGCACTGGCTGTCGTTGATCCTATCGACGGCAAGTTAATCAAAACAGTAGAAATCGGTCAGCGGCCCAGAGGGATTGTCATCAGTCCCGATTATCAGTTTTTGTATGTGGCGACCAGTGATGACAATACCATTAAGATTGTTGATGCCGAAACCTTGAAAGAGGTTGGAAAATTGCCGTCTGGCGACGATCCGGAGACCTTTGCGTTAAATCCGGCGGGCGACCGGCTTTATGTTTCAAATGAAGATGATAGCTTGGTAACGGTTATCGACATTGCAGATAAAAAAGTGGTCGAACAAATCAAAGTGGGGGTGGAGCCTGAGGGTATTACCGTGAGTCCCGATAATCTGTGGGTGGCCAGCGCCTCTGAAACGACCAATATGGTGCATTGGATCGATGTCAAAACCAATGCAATTGTAGCAAATACTTTAGTTGATCCGCGTCCCAGGGCGCTTAGTTTTACTGCCGATAGTCACCAGTTGTGGGTTACCTCTGAAATGGCCGGCACCTTAATGATTCTGGATGTGAAAACCAAGCAGATTATTAAAACTATCAAGTTCGATGTACAAGGAGTTACTCCCGATAAAGTTCAGCCGGTAGGCGTGGTTATCGATAAAGATAATATGCGTGGCTATGTGGCATTAGGGCCGGCAAATCGCGTGGCTGTGATTAATGCTCAGACCTTTGAGGTGGAAAAATATCTGCTGGTTGGTCAGCGGGTTTGGAATCTGGCGTTTTCACCGGATCAAAAAAGGCTATACACCACTAACGGCACCAGTAACGATATTTCGATTATTGATCTCGATAGTCAAAAAGTGACAAAATCAGTTGGCGTGGGTACTTATCCCTGGGGAGTCGCAGTCAAGCCATGAACTCAATCACAGCATTATCCGTCGAAGATTTGAGTTTCTCTTATGGCGGTAAAAAAGCGCTAAGCCAGGTTAATTTTAAAATCCAGCCGGGTGAATGTACGATTTTGTTAGGGCCTAACGGGGCGGGGAAGAGTACTTTATTTTCCTTGATTACACGGTTATATGACACCCGCGACGGACGTATCGAATTGTGCGGTTTTGATGTTAAGCGGCAAACACGGTCAGCATTGGCAAAACTGGGTGTGGTGTTCCAACAAACTACTCTGGATATGGATTTGACGGTAATGCAAAACTTGCGCTATCACACTTCTTTGCATGGTATGGGACGAAAACAGGCTACGCAAAGGATTCAGCAGGAGTTAGAGAGATTGGCAATGTACGATCGACGTTCTGAAAAAGTGCGTCAGCTCAATGGTGGACATAGGCGGCGCGTG
>JADHTX010000128.1 GCA_016784875.1 Methylobacter sp. | reverse complement strand
AGCATACTGGGCTCATTCAATATCACTTTCGATCGCTGGTGGGCCAATTGGGAGTCGGGCATGACCTTCCATTCCAAAGGCGTCTGTCGATTGCTGGACAATATTTTTCAAAGTCAGCGGGGCGGCGTCAATCAAAAATACGGTATCGACCCGTTGAGCCATTTCAATTTGCTGTATACCTTTGGCCGACACGTTATGTTGAACGGCAAACCCTATCTTCCGCATCATGCGATTTTGGCCGAAATTCACCGCGCCAGGCATTCTATTAAAGTGTCGTTATTCTTGATCGGCGATTTGTTGGGCGATCATCATGACAGTGTGGTCAATGCCTTGATCCATGCCAAAAATAGGGGGGTCCATGTCCATATCCTGCTTAACGGGCATTTGGCGAGACAGGGTCCTGTCGGTGTAGAACGGTCGATGGGGGAAGAGTTGAGTCGTCCGTTGCTACCGACGGTAGATCGACTAAGGTATGCCGGTATTGGCGTGGGCTTGGTTTATGGACAAGACGATCATCCGGTACCTTACTCTCCGATCCATTCCAAATATTGCATTATTGACGACTACATCGTCATAGAAGGCAGTTTCAATTGGTACAACACTTCAGTGTTTTCCCATGATTTATTGGTAGTGGCTGCCAATTACGAAGTGGCAAAGCCCTATTTGTATGAGTTCGAACAAATACAGCTGTCGTTCAGGGTATATTATTAAGCCGATTGCCTTGACCGTTGGCGATACTTTGCGCCGCTGACAGATGAATGAGATGCCAATATCATCGGCTTTGGCTATCAGTTATTGATAAGCTTCAATCTTTAACAGCTGCTCCACACTGACTATTTTATAGCCATTTTCTTTTGCAAAATTAAGCGTTTGTTTTAATGCCTGGATAGTTTTATCCGAAGTATCGTGAAACAGAATAATAGCGCCCGGTTTTATTTGTTTTTGTATTCGCCGGGTTATGGTTTGTGCGCTGTCGGCGGTTGTGTCGAAGGAGCGGATGTTCCAGCCGATAATCTTGTAGTTCAATAGCTTTGATGCTTTGGCAAGATTGGGGGTGGTGACGCCGTAGGGCGGACGAAATAATTTCATTCGCTTGCCTATGATGTTGAATACGCTCTCTGATGTCTGGTTGAGTTCGTTTTTAAGGCCTTGCACGCTTTTAAAATCGACCCAAAAAGAATGGCTGTAGCTGTGGTTGCCAATGCTGTGTCCATCGGTATCGATTTGTTTCAACACGCTTTCATTGCCGTGAATGTTTTTTCCGATCACAAAAAAAGTTGCCGATGCATGGTACTGCGCTAATGTTGAGAGCACCTGTGGGGTGTATTCCCGGTTTGGGCCATCGTCAAACGATAGAGCAATGGTTTTTTCTGCAATATCCGCATGACAAGTGGCAGGGACGTGGAAGTTGGATTGAATGCTTGCTGAGCCGTAAATGAGTCGTGCCAGATAAATTGCGCTAGGCAATGCGAGCCACCAAAGGCTGCTTCCAAAAAATGTGTGTAACAAACCGAGGACGCTGATGGCGATAAGGAAACTGTTACGGGTTGAGTTAAATGTCATTAAATGTGTTTGTTTGTGAGAAATGCTCTGATAAAGCATTAAGACCGGTGCTTTAGGCGAAGTTCAGGCGTGTATAGGCAGTGTAGTGCAATAAGGCTTTAGTTTGCGGGACAAAAAAGATTTGCTGTTCTAACCCAAGCTTCAACTTTGGTTGTTATTTTTCGGTTATTAGGGGCAGGTTTCTGCTTTGCATGGTGGATTAAGCTCTTGTATAAGCGACTGAAACTCTGGCGAATGGTCCAATAACTCAGTGCCTGCATCGATAAGTTGGTCGATGGCATTCTCAGGTAATGAAAAACTGGTCGGTAGACTTAATAAGTATTTGGCTCGTTGGGGGTCAGGCATGAGTTCAAAGTTGAGGTTGATGATCACTGGATCGATATTTCCGCTTAAATTGGGGAATAGATTTTGGGCATGACATAGATTCAATCTGCTATTGCAAACTGCCAAGGTATCCTGGACTTGTTTGCGCTGATTCGTTAAGTCGCGCATGGTTTCGATGCTTTCAAAGCTGTAATTATCTAAAGCAATTGTCGTGGTTTTATAAGCAACATCGGACAATCCTGGGGGGACTGCGTCACGACTTATGGCATCTTGATCATCGGTCTTGGCATTGACCACGATGATGACTAATTTTTCAATCAGGTTGTTTGATATGCCACGGCGTATCGGGCCCCAACGAAAAGCGTTTTCGAGGGCGCGTAGTCCAATATTGTCGGATAAGCCGCCATCCATCAAATGCACATAAGGCTTCGCATCTTTATTTAGATAATCATTTTGTCGGACTGCCCAATGCCAAAATCGCCGGTCTCCACGGTAACTCGATAGGCCATTGGTAATATCTTTCGGGATTTTAAAATTTTGGGGTTCAGGGTAGTTTTTTAAAGTTACCGGGCTTAATAAAAAAGGGAATGCTGATGAGGCCGTAACTGCGCGAGCTACTGGAAACGTAGTTAGGTCGGAGCCTAGCAAATCGAATTCGTCCTGCGTGAATTCAAATCGCTCACCGCTGGATAGATTGGTCGCATGTAATATGATGTATGGCCGATTTTTTCGATGAATCAGGTTGTCAAAAGTCTTGTGATCGAAAACGGTGTCGTCATAAAGTTCGGTGGCGAGGTCGATGCGATTGAACTTTGGTGACGCTAGTCTGGGCCAGTTTAATGGGTTTAATAACTGGTAGAACAGTTCACTCTGTATATCTCTGTCAAGGAAGCGGGGACGGAAATCTTCAAATATACGATCGCCGAATAATCCATAATAAGCTGCGGTAAACGAGCCGCCAGAAATGCCGGAGATGCAGTCGACCTCATCCAATAATTTGATTTTTTTGCCTTTCCAGGTGATCTGCGTATTGCGTAGTTTTTCCAGTACCCCATAGGAAAAAGCAGCGGCGCGGGTGCCGCCGCCGGAAAAGGCGAGGCAAATAAAAAGACTGTCTGAATTAGCCGACTTGGTTTGACCCGGTTCAGGAAAACGATACCCGGATTCCGGAGCGTAGCTTGGTAATGGTTGGTTCAGAATATAGGAAGAACAAGCCTCAAGGGTCAGACATAGTGTGAGCAAGCCGAGGCGTTTCATGCTGGAATTAAGTGAATTGTATTTCATGAGGCGAGACCACTGAGGTTGTATTAATAACTACCGTTTGTTCTGTGGGAAGGTAATCAACCTTTCCTCCAAGCGTGACGGAGTGCTGGCCGCCAACTAATTCTATAACCTCGTTGGTTTTTCCTTGTTCATGATCATCGATAATAACTGAGCGATTCTCACGAAACTTGACTAGCAAATATTCCATAGCACAACCTCTTTTTTAAAGTAAAAAACGGCGTTTTTTATATTCCTGTGTTCCTGGTTTTGGTACCCGTTCGAGTATAAATGAATCTCTGTGTGAGTGACGGCGGCCTTATTGGTAAGTGAAAAAGGCTTAGTCTGGTCAGCTTTTTAAGCCCCGGAGATTCTTGAAGAATTCGTTATTTGTATAAAACTAGGCAATGTCTACAAAAAATATGGAGGTTTAATGCCGTAAATTAATTTGATTTTTACTTTATGTCCTCTGTGCTTCAGCTTGGGAATTTCCGTACAAAGCCTCTTCATTCACTATAGATGGCTGTATAAAGTCATATATTGTTTAGCGCTTTTACTCCAAGAGTAGTCTCTTTTCATGCCATTGGTTTGTAGTTTTTTCCATGTTTTAGGGTGGTTATATAAAATCAGCGTACGTTTAACGGCTTCCATTAATGCTCCGGGACGCGCTTCGTTGAAAACCACGCCGGTTGCCGTGTTATCGCTTAACGTTTCCGGAACGGTGTCGACAACGGTGTCGGCTAAACCGCCGGTTTTTCTGACGATGGGGACGGTGCCGTAACGTTGGCTGTATATCTGGTTTAAGCCGCAGGGTTCAAAACGCGATGGCATCAGAAAAATATCTGCCCCCGCTTCAATCATATGCGCCAATGTTTCGTTATAACCGATGGTGATCGACATTTTATCGGGGTGGCTATCGACAAAATTATATAAGTGCTGTTCAAAACTCTTGTCGCCATTGCCGAGCAATACAAATTGCAGAGGGTGGGTCATCATTTCGGGGAGACATTTTAGTATCAGATCAATGCCTTTTTGCTCTACTAAGCGACTGATAAGTCCGAACACGGGAATGTTTTTGTCGATGGGGAGGGATAACCTTTCTTGTAGAGCGGCTTTATTGAGCAGTTTTTTGTGTATTGTTACGCGATTAAACGTTTGACTTATGTTGGTGTCGGTTTCGGGATTCCATTGGTCGGTATCTATGCCGTTGATAATGCCGCTCAGAAAATCTTTCCGGTGGCTTAGCAGGCCTTCTAATCCATAGCCAAATTCGGCGGTTTGAATTTCTTTGGCATAGGTTGGACTTACCGTGGTAATACGATCTGAGTAGACTATGCCGCCTTTAATAAATGACAGCATGTCATGAAATTCTATACCGTATGGATTCCAGAGTTGTCCCGGCAGATTTAAAGACTGGTAAGTCGCGCGAGGGAATAATCCCTGATAAGCCATGTTATGTATGGTAAAAATGGTAGCGGGTCTGCTGTATTCCAGTGATAACAGAGCGGGTACCAGTCCGCTTTGCCAGTCATTGCAGTGGACGATATCGGGCTTCCAATCCAGATAGCTGCGATTCATCGCGACTTCAACGCAGACGCGGCAAAATAGGGCAAAACGTTCGGCACTGTTGGCACGCGGATTGCCGTGTTCATCGAGATAGGGATTGCCTGGAAAATTAAAGAGTTCTGGAGAATCTACCAGCCACACGATGACGTCGGTACCCGGTAGCCGCGTTTCCAGAATATTCACGGCGTAATTATTGACATAGACGGTGCTGATGTAACGAACTTCTTCGGTTGTTTTGATGTCCTGATAATTAGGGATGATAATGCGTACGTCTTCGCCCAATTCCACCAAAGCCTTGGGCAGACTACCGGAAACATCGGCTAGGCCCCCTGTTTTAATCAAAGGGTGGGCTTCACTAGTGACAAAAAGAATTTTTTTCATTGTGTTAGTTTATATTTTTCTGATTTTACGCATTGTCCACTAAAAGACTTAACCGTTTACCCATTGAGATGTTTAGGGAGAAGGTTGAGATGAGGGGGGCTAAGTAGTTGTTTTTATTATTCCCAGCAATTGTCCCTGAATCTATGCCGCCCTCTTCAGCAGGAGAGGGGGCTAGATTAACTTGCAACTTATTGTATTTATAATATCAAAAAGTTGCGTTGATACCTGTACTTAAGTCAGTAAGCCTATAATTTTAAAATTACGGCTCCCAAAGGCGGCAAGGTAAGGCTGACGGAGTGGGGCAGGTTCATCCACGCTGTCGGTTCTGATAATGCTGAGCCATTGCCGACATTACTGCCGTCGTAGTAACCGGAGTCGGAGTTGAATATCTCGGTATAAGTACCCGCAGCAGGCACACCGATACGGTATTGCTCACGGGTCACCGGGGTAAAGTTGAGTATGACAATTAAGTCCTCATGCGCGGTTTTGCGTCGGTAGCTGATGATGGATTGTTGCACATCATGGCAATCGATCCATTCAAATCCTTGAGGATCAAAGTCATGCTGGTATAAGGCCGGGTGTTTTTTATAAAGATGATTCAGGTCTTTTATCAGCGTTTGCACTCCCTGATGATGCGGGTAATCCAGAACATACCAGTCCAAGGCCTTATTAAAATTCCATTCTGTCCCTTGCCCGAATTCACAGCCCATAAACAGCAGTTTTTTTCCGGGATAAGTGTACATCAAGGTGTAAAGCAGTCGAAGGTTGGCAAAGCGCTGCCATTCATCTCCAGGCATTTTACTGACCAAGGAGCCTTTGCCATGCACCACTTCGTCGTGGGAAAAAGGCAGGCAGAAGTTTTCGGTAAAGGCATAGAGCATCCCGAACGTGAGTTGGTCATGATGATACTTTCGGTGTATGGGCTCCTGGCTGATATACTCCAGTATGTCATGCATCCAGCCCATGTTCCATTTCATTGAAAAGCCTAGGCCGCCAGCCCAAGTCGGCCTTGTTACTTGCGGCCAGGACGTGGATTCTTCAGCCATCATTACTGTGCCGGGGTGCTGGTCATGGGTGACGGTATTCAGGTCTCTTAGAAAATCGATGGCTTCCAGATTCTCGTTACCGCCATGCATATTGGGAATCCAGTCGTTCTCATTGCGGGAATAATCGAGATACAGCATCGAGGCCACCGCATCGACACGCAAGCCGTCAAGATGGAATTCTTCCAGCCAGAAAATAGCGCTGGATAGTAAAAAGTTTTTAACTTCATTGCGACCAAAGTTGTAAATTAAAGTACCCCAGTCGCGGTGTTCGCCCTTGCGAGGGTCTTCGTGTTCATAAAGCGCGCTGCCATCGAAACGAGCCAGTGCAAAGCTGTCTTTTGGGAAATGTGCGGGTACCCAATCGAGAATAACGCCAATATCGTTTTGATGACAAGTATCAATAAAATAGCGAAAATCGTCCGGGGAGCCATGCCGACTGGTCGGGGCAAAATAGCCGGTGGTTTGATAGCCCCAGGAGGCATCCAGCGGGTGCTCGGTAACCGGCAATAATTCAATGTGGGTAAAGCCAAGTTCTTTGACATAGTCGACCAGTTCCACCGCCAGTTCGCGGTAATTGAGGAAATTGCCCAGATGGTCGCGTCGCCAGGAACCTAAGTGAACCTCGTAGATCGACATCGGTTCATGCAGCCAATTGTGATGGACACGGTCATTCATCCATTTCTTATCCAGCCAAGTATAGCTGTTTTCAGGGATCACAACGGAAGAGGTATTGGGACGAAATTCAAACTGCTGACCGTAAGGGTCGGTTTTTAACAAGATTTCATTGGTATTGCGGTTTAGAATTTCAAATTTATAATAACAGCCCGCTTGCAAATCCGGCATGAACAGCTCCCAGATGCCGCAGCCGCCCAAGCTGCGCATAGGATTGCAACGTCCGTCCCAGCGGTTAAAATCGCCGACTACACTGACTCGTCCGGCGTTGGGTGCCCAGACGGAAAATAAAACACCGGCTATTCCATCGGCGCTGTGCAGATGCCCGCCCAGTTTTTGGTAAATATGCCAATGCTTGCCTTCACCGAATAAATGCTGGTCGAATTCCGGTAATTGAGTGCCGAAATCATATGGGTCATGGTTCTCGTGGCTGTTGCCGTCCTTATCTATCCAGGACAATCGATAATGTTCTGGCAATTTGGCATTTTCGGCGTTATATTCAAAAAAGTCGGTATCGGGAAGTCGGTTTAAAACGGCTCCGTTATGACTAAAGCATACTGTTTCTGCATAAGGCAGATACACCTTAACTTGAACGTGATTGTTCTTAAGATGGCGACCCAAAAATGAGAAGGGATCATGATGTCTGGCTTCCATGATTTTTATAGCATCTGAATCCAGTGGGTTTTGAGATTGCTTTTTCACTATGAATAGCCTCGGCGTAGTAGAATAATAGTTAGGTGAATGTTACCAAACACATCAAGAGTTGTCAGTCTATTCCACATGGAGATGAAAAATGTCAGCATCAAGTAATCAAAAGCATGATCATAATATCGGTCATTTAACCCGTAATACCATTGCATTAATACTTGCTGGTGGTCGCGGCTCAAGGTTAATGAATATGACCGATTGGCGTGCCAAGCCAGCGGTACCTTTTGGCGGTAAGTTCCGGATTGTCGATTTTCCACTGTCAAACTGTATGAATTCAGGGATACGTAAAATAGGCGTTTTGACTCAATACAAGGCGGATTCACTGATCAGGCATATTCAGCAAGGCTGGGGGTTTTTACGCGGTGAATTCGGTGAATATGTCGATTTGATGCCGGCTCAACAGCGACACGATGAGAATTCTTGGTATCAAGGAACCGCTGATGCGGTTTTTCAAAATATCGATATTCTGCGCAGTCGCCGCCCTGAGCATATTTTAGTGTTGGCCGGAGATCATATTTATAAAATGGATTACGGCGCTATGCTTGCCGATCATGTGGAAAAAAATGCCGATTTAACGATAGGCTGTATAGAAGTTTCCCTGCAAGATGCAACGGCGTTTGGCGTCATGGATGTCGATGAGAATCGGCGGGTCAGGGCTTTTGTAGAAAAGCCTGAAAAGCCGCCGCTAATGCCGGGTAGAACGGATACAGCGTTAGCGTCGATGGGGATTTATATTTTTAATGCCGATTTTCTGTTTGAACAATTGCTAAAAGATGCGGATACTCCAACCTCAACCCGTGATTTCGGTAGAGATATTATTCCTGCCGTTATCGATAAATATTTAGCCAATGCGTATCCCTTTCTAGACTTGCAAAGTGGGGAACAAAGTTACTGGCGCGATGTTGGTACTATCGATGCTTACTGGTCTGCCAATATGGAATTGATTGGCGTAAAACCTGATTTGAATTTATATGATAAAACCTGGCCTATATGGACTTATCAGGCGCAAACGCCGCCGGCCAAATTTGTTTTCGATAGCGACAAAAGACGCGGCCAGGCGGTTGACTCTATGGTTTCAGGGGGCTGTGTAATTTCCGGGGCTAAAGTCCGGCATTCTTTGTTATTCTCAGATGTTCGCGTGAATTCGTATACGACTTTGCAAGATACTATTGTTTTGCCTGAGGTTAATATCGGTCGTCA
>JADHTX010000127.1 GCA_016784875.1 Methylobacter sp. | reverse complement strand
CGACTGCCTTGATAAGGTGAAATCTGCTTTCAAGGAACAAGTTAAAACACTTTTAAACCCAAAATTCCAGCTATTTGAAAAATCCGCAGGCGTGACCGGGTGAAGTATATTGATTATTTTTGGAGCAAATCAATGGATAAAAACACCCAAACAGAGTTAGAGGCTGGCGCATTCAGACGATTAGTCAGTCATTTACAAAAAAATACTGATGTTCAAAATATCGATTTAATGATTTTGGCGGATTTTTGCAGAAACTGTCTGGCTAAATGGTATATGGCAGAGGCAGTAGAGCAGGGTATCGCGATGGATTACGAGCAGGCCAGAGAAATCGTCTACGGCATGCCTTATAGCGAATGGAAAGATAAATTTCAAACCGAAGCCACGGATGAACAAATGGCCGCTTTCGAGCGCAAACAGCAAGCAAAAGCATGATGAGTGAAAAATCGCAATACGAAGCTATGTTTTCCGGCGTCATCGGACAAGATTATGAGTTGCTTAATTTAATCTGTCCATTAGCAACTAAAATGAGCCGCCTGGTGGGTGATAAGGCCTCTGAATATGCGGCGCAAACAATCGGCAATCTCAATGTTGTGGAACTGGGCGGCGGTACCGGCATTACCACCTTATCGCTATTAACTGCATCAGATAAGTTTATTATCTTAAGTATCGATAATGAACCGGTTATGCAGGAACAAGCCAAAAAGCATCTGCATAAATGGGAGGCTGATGGCAAACTGGCTTTTTGCGGTGATGACGCTCTGACAGCGCTAAACAATATTGCGACTGACAGCATTGATATAGTAGCTTCGGCTTACACATTGCACAATTTTCTTGATACTTATCGTAAGGACGTTATCCAGGAAGTTTTCAGGATCTTAAGGCCAGGCGGCCAATTTATTAATGGAGATCGGTATGGCTTGGATGATGTCTCTCAACATACACAAACCATACAACATGAAGTCAGCGGTTATTTCAAGGTATTAACCCAAATAAACAAACTGGACGTATTGGAACACTGGATAGTACATTTGTTTAGCGATGAATCGGAAAACCACGTTATGCGTGAAGCGGTAGCCTTAACTCAGCTAAGCGATGCCGGTTTTTCAAATATCAATCTTACCAACAGACTTGAAGTCAACGCGCTGGTAACAGCCACAAAGCCAGGTTACTAAATTGCCCATGAAACACATTCTTAGCTCTTTCCTGTTACTTATTACTACTGCCCAATTAAATGGCTGCGCCAGCTTGGGCAGAGGAATGGCTGAAGCCTTTCTTGAAAAACAACAATCGGTCGATACTCGTATTTGTGAAATATGGGGGAAATCTTTTGATGGACTTGCGCCGTTTTTGGGTAATAAGCAAGGAAAGATGAAAGTACTTATGGTTCATGGCGTGGGTGATCATTCGCCTGGATATTCAACCCAATTTGTAGAAAAGCTGGCTAAAGAGCTGAATTTGCCTGCAATGTCAACGCAGTATAAAAATATTTCGCTAACGAGCCGGTTGGATTCAAGCAAAAATCTAGGCAATTTAAGAATTAACCGTTTACTCAGTAAAGACGAAAGCAGAGAGTTAATATTTTATGAATTAACCTGGTCTGTCATAACCGCCAAGCAAAAAGAAATATTGGCTTATGATAACTCAGGAGAATATTCATTTCGCAGAGCCGAAGTAAATAATCTAATGAAGAAGTTTTCTAATGATACTGGCCCTGATCCGATAATCTACCTAGGAGATAGTAGGGAAGATATACTGGTTTCATTTGGCCAATCGTTATGCTGGATGACAAAAAGTAATTGGAATGACTTACCGGATGACGTAAAGCAAGCCTGCTCATTTAATGACAACACTACAGCAAAAAATATTAATGTTGATCAGTATGCTTTTATTTCACACAGCTTAGGCAGTCGCATAATTATTGATGGCATGCAGCGAATTGCTTCTTTTATGGATGAGCGCGATGCCGATTTTGCCGAAGCATTAAAAGCCAAAGAAATCCCTATTTACATGATGTCCAATCAATTGCCCATGTTGCAGCTAGGACGCAAATTACCCGAAGTAAGTAATCAAAAAGCAGCGTATTGTCAGCCTGAAGGCGAAAAATATAAACAGCGTATGCTGACTAAAACACCCATCATTGCCTTTAGCGATCCCAACGATCTGTTAAGTTACGCAATTCCACATGGTTTTGTAGAAAAATATCTGGATTCAAGATTATGTATTGATGTCACCAACATCAACATTAACGTAGCGACCATCTTTGACGCATTCGGTTTGGGAAAACTTGCCAATCCAATTGATGCACACGTAGGTTACGATACCGACGATCGAGTGGTTGCATTAATTGCCAAAGGCATAGGCAACAAGAATACTGCCAAGATTGTGAATGATCGTTGTCGATGGGTTGAAACTATAGATTAGGCTTAGTTCCTAAGGGCGGTTGTATACCTTGCTTAGTCGGTTTTGTGGGCTTTAAAATACACATAAGCATTTGTTTTATATAAATTAACTGTATTTTAATTTTCCGAAATCGTGACCACACGAAGTATATCAGCCCAACAATAAGATGTTTTTTCTGGTTGAGTGCTCGTAGTTTGATAGCAGGAGGGACTTTAAACAGCATAATTAAAAACATAATAATAATTTAACATAATATACATTATGCGAAGTCTTTGGTTTAAGTAAAACATGCCTTCAAACTATCAGTACCTCGTCGATACATCTTAAACAAACACAAAAGTGTATCTCGACTACCAAGCGCAAACCTGAAAATCTTCTCCAAGCCAACACGCTTTGTCTTTTAATGACCGTTTAGCTTCACCCCATCGCGAGTTAATTCCATCCTTTGTTAAACCTCTTACTTCAGCAAGGCCTTTCTTAATAATATCGAGGTTTATCATTATGACTGAGCTAGTCAGCGGCTTGTCTTTGGTTGGATTTGATAGAGTAAATGATCCGCCAGCTTCTGGAAAAAAAAGGCATTTGCCTTTATAGACAGTCTCGTTATTGCTGTCTATTTGACATTTGACTGTACGCCCACCGGCCATAGTCTGACCAACAAAAAGTATTAGCATGAATATTGCGAAAAAAGTTCTCATTAAAACACCATTAAAGATAAGTAAAATAAGTATCCATTATACTGCTCGGCTTAATTGAGCCGGAACAGACATTCCCTTCTTGTATACCTATTAGCCATTTTTTCAAAGTCACCACTCTGTCGAGTGTTAAAGCTTTCGAATACTCCGCCTTGCACATACTGCCGATACTTCCGTAATAACCGGGTTCATCGTCGTGAGGTGGATATTTCATTTCTAACTCGGCATCTCGAAACTTAACCCACAACCGTTGCGCCTTCTTCAAATTAGCCAAGAATGCTGGATCATCGGCATAAGTAATTTTTCCACGTACCCTACATATTCTTCGCGCTCAAGCCTGCGAATTAACAACCATCACCCTCTCTCATCCCAAGCCTTATCCATCCGTTTTGCTGAAATCGGATAGGCGGTTTTAAGCTGCTGGGCGAACAGCGATACCCTGAATTCCTCCAGCATCCAGCGGAACGTGTCTTGTTCCGGGATAATCTTGTCTTTTTTGGCTTTTTTCTCCACATCATTCCAATACCTGATCGCATAACGGCTGACTTCCTGAACCTTTTGCAGAGTATTATCCCGTTTATCCAGCCGGTATTGCACGGCCTTTAAATAGCGCGGAATGGCTTTAAGTTGCCGGTAAGACGTGTTACGAATGAATCCGGCATAAACCATAAATCCCAATTGGTCGTTAATGTCTTTCGCCAGCGGATCATTTGCATTTAACCGGTTCAGCTGGGTTTTTATAGTGCCGTAGAGTTCCATAATTTCCAGCGCGATTTTCCCGGCTTCGTTGGCGGCAGTGATCAACCCGGCTTTATTGGCTTGCAAGGTTTGCTCAAAGGCCTGCTGGGTGCGGATGGTTTGGCCTTCAATAAATACGCCGTACAGGACTAAATACAGCAAGTCGTCTTTATACGATACCGCCGCGTCTTGGCCGATAAGCGGATGCTTCGGCAAACGGTTATAAGTCAATTCTGCCGTCGCCGACTTCGGCATGTTTTTGCTCACATAAGTGCATTCCTTACGCAGTTGCAGCTGGAACAAACGCATTAATCCGGCCTGATGCTGTAATGCCGCTTTTTGCTCGGTGTCGAAAATGCGTACGCCGACCGCATCGCCTTCATCAATGATAGCGGGGTAGCCGACAAAGGATTGGCCCTTCTGGATAAACTGGTAAGTCTCCGGCAGATCGTCGAAGGCCCAGCCGATGCAGCCGGTGTAGTTCAGTTCGTCGGCGGCAATCTGGTCGAAACTGTCCCCGGCTTTGGCGGTATGCTTGAGCTGCAACTTTTTCAGGTCGCGACCGTAATCGAGCAGCTGTCCTTGATCGTCTACCACCCTGAAATTCATCCGTAAATGATCGGTCAGGGTTTCGGTATTCCAGGCATTGAGCGGAATCGCCTCGCCGGTCAGTTTTCTTAAGCGGTTACCGAGCCATTCCTGCAACGAGCCTTTAAAATCCGGTTCGATCTCAAGACACTGTTTGACGGTCTCAGGCACCGGTACAAAATGCTTCCTGATGTTCTTGGGCAGAGCTTTAATCAGCGCGATGCATTTTTCTTCCAACAAGCCCGGCACTAGCCAATCAAAAACAGTTTGCGAGACCTGGTTCAATTGATGCACTGGGATAATCGCGGTCACACCATCCTCGTCATGACCCGGCTCGAAGCGGTATTGCAGCGGGATGGTCAGGTTGCCGATCTTCTTGCTATCCGGGAAATCCCATTCGTTGACATAGTCTTCTTCCTGCTCGCGCGTTAAATCTTCCTTGGTTAAAAACAGGATTTTAGGGGCGGCGCGTTCAGCTGTTTTACGCCAGGTATCCAGTGCAACGCCGCTGACTATCTCGGGCGGTAGTTTGTTATCGTAGAACTCATAAAGCCATTGCTCATCCTCGACCAGATCGACTCGGCGGCCTTTGTGCTGGATCATGCCCACTTCTTCGAGCAGTTTCTGGTTGGCGACGTAAAACGGCGCGTTACTATGGTAGTCATGATCGACCAGCGCCGAGCGGATAAAAATCTCCCGTGCAGCCTTAGGATCTACATGGTCGTAAGGTATCTTGCGCCCGGCTTGCAGTGTCAGTCCATACAACAAGGTGCGCGAAGACACCATACAGCGCGCACCTTTTTTTGACCAATGCGGATCGTAATAGTTGTGCTTGACCAGATGCTCGGCGCATTGCTCTATCCATTCCGGCTCGATTCGGGCGACATTACGCGCGTAAACCTTGCTGGTTTCGACCTGCTCTGCGGCCATGATCCATTTGGGTTTGAGCTTGTGCAGGCCGGAACCGGGGAAGATGAAGAACTTCAGGCCGCGTGCGCCAAGATATTCGTATTGCTCATGGCGAAAACCGATATTGGACAGCAGGCCCGGCAACAGGGCGCGATGGATCTTTTCATAACCCGCATCATCGGTATTCGGGTGCATTTTCAAATCGCCCTTAACGACTTGCATGATTTGCGAGTGGATATCGAACCACTCGCGCATCCGCATGTAAGACAGAAAATTGTCGGAACAGTATTTGCGCAGCTTACTATTGGACAGTTGTTTTTTCTTGTCCTCGTAGGTATTCCAGATGTTTAGCAACGTTAAAAAATCGGACTCGGGATGACGAAATACTATGTGCTTGGCATCGGCTTGCTGCATTTTATCGGCGGGCTTTTCGCGCGGATCTTGTACGCTCAGCGCGGAAACGATAATCGCAACTTCGGTCAGGCAATGCTCATGCGCGGCGGCGATCAGCATCCTGGCAAGCTTGGGATCGGTCGGAAACTTGGCCAGCTGCTTGCCCACTTCGGTGAGTTTGCCTGTTTTGTCCAGCGCGTTGACTTCATGCAGCACGGTTTTTCCGTCGCGGATCATCTTGTCTTCGGGCGGTTCAATGAACGGGAAATCTTCTATGTCGCCGAGTTTTAACGACATCATCTGCAAGATAACCGCAGACAAATTGGTGCGCATGATTTCCGGTTCGGTAAACTCCGGTCTAGCCAAATAGTCATCGTGCGAATACAGGCGGATACAAATGCCTTCGGCAACCCGGCCGCAGCGCCCTGCCCTCTGGTTGGCGGAAGATTGCGAGATACGCTCAATCGGCAAACGCTGGATTTTACTGCGATGGCTGTAGCGGCTGATCCGAGCGTGGCCGGTATCGATCACGCAACGGATGCCCGGTACAGTCAACGAGGTTTCCGCGACGTTGGTCGCCAGCACGATACGCAGCTTGCCGCCTTTGGGCTTGAACACACGCTCCTGCTCGCTGACACTGAGTTTCGAATACAGCGGCAAAATTTCATATTGGGTCGGGTGATGTTTTTTTAAGGAATCGGCGGTTTCCCTGATTTCCCGCTCGCCACTGAGGAAAATCAGAATGTCGCCGCGCAAATCCCGGTACAACTCGTCAACCGCATCGAGGATTGCGATTTGCAAATCGTCAGTAGTCTCATCAAGGGCTGTCCCTGCCCTTGCCCCTTCGGGCGCGTTGCGTGCCAATCCGCTCCCGACGGATTGGTCATCGGCCTCTTCGTCATCTTTTTGTACGATGGGCCGATAACGCACATCCACCGGATAAGTCCGCCCCGACACCTCAATAATCGGCGCTTTGTTGAAATGGTCGGAAAAGCGTTGGGTATCGATGGTCGCCGAGGTAATGATCAGCTTTAAATCAGGCCGTTTAGGCAACAGCCATTTCATGTAACCGATCAAAAAATCGATATTCAAGCTGCGCTCATGCGCCTCATCGATAATGATGGTGTCGTATTGGCTTAGGTAGGGATCGTTTTGCGACTCGGCCAGCAAAATACCGTCGGTCATCAGCTTGACCAACGATTCGGCATGGGTTTTGTCGTTAAAGCGGATTTTATAACCGACCGACTTGCCTATCGGCTCACCAAGCTCTTCCGCAATACGGTCGGCGACGGTACGCGCGGCAATCCGCCGGGGTTGGGTATGGCCGATAAATCCGGCCGCGCCCCGGCCTATCGACAGGCAAATCTTCGGCAACTGCGTGGTCTTGCCGGAGCCGGTTTCGCCGCACAGAATCACCACCTGATTTTCCTTTATCAGCTTGGCAATGTCGTCCTTTTTGCCGGTGACCGGCAAATCGGGAAAGTTAAGCGCGGGAAAACTGGCTAGGCGCTTGTTTCTGTCCGCGACCGAACGTTCAATCTTGCTTGCCAGTGCTGTTAATTCTACCGGTGAATTTTTGCTGCGACAACGATCTAACTGCCGTTTTAATAGGTGCCTGTCTTGATTAAGGCAAAGGGTTAACTGATGGGTAAGTTGCTTGATAAGGTCGGAATTGGACATCAAAAAAAGCCGGATAAAATGACAATGCTTTTAACGTTAAGCCGTTCATGGTGAACTTGTCGAACCATAAGCGGATTAACTGGAGCAGATAAAATCCGGCATTATACGTTAATTTAGCTATTTTTAACTTTATCCATAGACGCCTAGCTATGGCAAACGCATCTAAATATATTTAAAAAAATACTCTGGGGTCAAAAAAACGCTTTTTGCAAAGAATGCAAATATTGGCATTATGGAAACTTAGCAGATTTCCTGACTAAAGGGGTGTTTGCTGATAATTCTAATGCGTTTATCCTGCAGCTAATGGTACTAATCCAGTAACGTATTTATTTTATGGTAGAATGAAAATCGATACATAGCGATTTGCCATGTAGTCATAAATATAATTATAAATATAAAACACCACAAGGATTTCAACCAATGAAACTTTTAAAAAATATAGCGTTAAGTCTTTTTATCGCTGCTTCTACTGCGGGTATTTCGTCTGTAGCTGTAGCCGGCTATGCGGAGGATGCTGTTGATAATGTATCGGCAAAAGTGGCTGAAGCGTCTAAGGCAATTGAAGGGGGCTCTACTAATGATGAAGTTATCGATTTAATTAGAATAGCCGCTGATGCAGTTAAAGAAGTAGAGGTGAGCGACACTCTTGATGTTAGACGCCAACGCGCTAACGCTCATTTGAAAAAAGCACGAGGCGCAGCTAAATCAGGTGATTTAGCTGCTGCAAAAGAGCATTTAGCAGAAGCGGCGAAAGGTTTTGCCGACTTAAGAAAACTTATGTGAGAAACTATTGATACCATTTCTTTCAGGGCACTTCCGGGGGCCCTGTTTGATTTTGCCCTTAATATATCCACCTAATTCCTAGCTCAACAAGGGTTGCGTTACACGATACTTGTAGCCCCTCCAACCGTAATACGCGATATAGCAATAGCAGAGCAGCGGAATAAAAAATGCCTGTTGTATGCCGATCCGATCAGCGAATAGTCCTTGCACGACAGGAACAATAGCGCCGCCGACTATCGCGGCACACAAGATCCCGGAGCCCTGCCCTGTGTGTATGCCCAAACCGCTAACCGCAAGTGAAAAGATAGTTGGAAACATAATCGAATTAAATAACCCCACCGACAAAAGCGTCCACATTGCAATATGCCCACTGCTAAGGATTGTCATTATAACCAACAGCGCAGCAGTTAAAGCGCTAACCGCAAGTGCTTTTCCGGGGTGAATTTTTTGCATGGCTGCCGCACCGATAAATCGCCCGATCATTGCCCCGCCCCAATAATACGATACATATTTCCCTGCGTCTTGTTCGGCCAATCCGGCAATAGAAGGCTCGCCCAGAAAATTGATCAAAAAACTGCCTATGGATACCTCGCCGCCGACATAAACAAAAATGCCGATTGCACCCAGAACTAAATGTCTG
>JADHTX010000126.1 GCA_016784875.1 Methylobacter sp. | reverse complement strand
CGCCGATAAATACTAGCCATAATACTGGGTAGCTCCATTTCCATTTCAATTCCGGCATGTATTCGAAATTCATGCCGTAAACTCCGGCTATAAAGGTTAACGGGATAAATATGGACGCAAACACGGTTAGGACTTTCATTGTCTCGTTCATTTTATTGCTGACACTGGAAAGATATATGTCCAGCATTCCGGCGATTAAGTCTCTGTAGGATTCCATTGCTTCGGTCACACGGATGGCGTGATCGTATACATCGCCGAAATAGCGTTTAGTTTTGTCATCAAGCAGCGGCGATTCGCTACGCTGAATGGAAGCCAGCAATTCCCGCAAAGGCGATACGGTTCGGCGTAAAAATATCAATTCACGTTTGATTTTTTGGATGGTGCTCAGGGTTTGTGCCGATGGGTTGGACAGCAGTTCGTCTTCAACCGCTTCAATCAGTTCGTCGAAGGTGTCTTGCAGGGTGAAATATTCATCAACGATGCTATCCATGATCACGTAGGTCAGGTAATCGGTGCCGAGATTTCTGAGGTGGCTTTTATCGTTGTTGAGTCGGTTGAAAATCGGGTCGAATATCGCGTCGGGCTTTTCTTTGAAAGTGAACACGAATTTGTTTAGCAGCAATAAGCTGATTTGTTCGTATTCGACATTAAATTGGTCAACGGCCAGTGCAATTGCTTTGATGACGATATACAAATAATCGTCAAATTCCTCGAATTTCGGGCGTTGGTGGGTGTTTAGAATGTCTTCAAGCACCAGCGCATGAATGTCGAAATGCTGTCCGATTGCGTCGATAATGGAAACGTCTTTGAGTCCGTCGATAATTACCCAAGTGGTGGTATCGGTAGTTTTGTAGGGCAACAGTTCGTCAATAGATTTGATCGTGCTTTTGGTTAGCGTTGTTTTATTGTAGTCAATAACGGTAATTTTATGCTCGTGCTTATGTACTTCGCCTACATGTACAAGGGAGCCGGGCGGCAAGCCTGATTTTTCGGACGCGTAACTCAGTGATTCGGACATGGTTCATCCCTTTTAATAAATATTTTTATCCGTTTGGTATATTCAAGCATAATGGCACTCATTTTACCGGTGTTCCGGTCAAAGTCTGGACACAGTATAACTCTAGAGTAAGGCTTTACACAGATGATAGATAAACCGATGCTTGGTTGGCGTGAATGGGTGGCGCTGCCGGAACTTAAGCTAACGAAAATTAAGGCAAAAATCGATACCGGCGCACGCTCGTCGGCTTTACATGCGTTTGCTATTGAACCTTATCGAAAGGGGGGGCAACGCTGGCTGATGTTTGCGATTCATCCATTGCAAAATCGTTGTGATGTGATGATTGAATGTCATGCGCCGGTTAAAGACCGACGTTTTGTTACGGATTCCGGCGGACATAAGCAGCGTCGTTATGTGATAGAGACCCAACTGGTCTTGGGGCTGTCATTGATCAGGGCAGAAATGACCTTGACCAATCGGGACAGCATGCGTTTTAGGATGCTGCTGGGGCGTACGGCGATGGATACTCAATTTATTATCGATCCCAGCGCATCATATTGTCAGGGTAAACCCGATGCGCTTGCATATCAGCGTTTGCTGGAACAGGAAATGTTATGAGCAAGAAAATTAAAACTGCGTTTGTCTGCGACCAGTGCGGTGCCGATTATCCTCGTTGGGGCGGACAATGTACCAGTTGCGGCGAATGGAATACCATCAAGGAAGTTAGGTTGGGTAGTACAGCGACCGAGCGCCATAGCCGTACATCGGGTTATGCGGGGAGCCGGTCTGAGGTCAAGTTGTTGTCGGACGTGAACCTGTCCCAAGCCGAGCGAATTTTTAGCGGTATTTCCGAATTCGACCGTGTTCTAGGCGGCGGGATAGTCTGCGGCAGTGTGGTGTTGATCGGCGGAGCGCCGGGGGCGGGCAAGAGTACGCTGTTGTTGCAGGCGATTGCCAATATTGCGGCACGCGGTGTGAGTGTGTTGTATGTGTCCGGCGAGGAGTCGTTGCAACAGATAGCTGAACGGGCACATCGACTTAATCTCCCGGCGGACAAAATCATGATGTTGGCCGAAACCTCGGTGCAACGCATCTGCGATGTGTTGGATGAGGTTAAGCCGCAAATCCTGGTGATCGACTCGATTCAGGTGATGCATACTCAGGATACGGAATCGGCACCGGGATCGGTCTCGCAAGTCAGGGAGTCGGCTAGTTATTTGACCCAGTATGCCAAAAAGCATGGTGTGTCCATTTTTATGGTTGGGCATGTGACCAAGGATCAATCGCTGGCTGGGCCGATGACTTTGAGTCACATTGTCGATACTCAAGTGATGCTCGGGTCTACAGATGACGCCCGGTTCAGGGTGTTAAGGGCGGATAAAAATCGTTTCGGTAGCGTCGGAGAGTTGGGTTTTTTCGCGATGGACAGCACCGGGCTTAAAGAGGTTAAAAACCCTTCGGCGATGTTTTTAAACAGGCCGGATAAGCCTTCTTCAGGCAGCGTGGTTACTGTGCTGTGGGAGGGAACTAGGCCGCTGTTGGTGGAAATACAAGCGCTGGTGACCGAATGTCAGTATGGCAATCCCCGGCGGCTGGCGGTCGGTTTCGATCAAAATCGTTTAGCAATGCTATTGGCTGTATTATCCCGACATGGCGGTATTTTTACCGCAAATGATGAAATTTATGCCAATGTGGTCGGTGGCATTAAGGTGACTGAAACCAGTTCCGATTTGGCTATTGTGGTAGGAGTTGTTTCCAGTCTGAGGGATAAGGTGATTCCGCATGATATTTTCTTTTTTGGGGAAATCGGCTTGAGCGGTGAAATTAGGCCGGTAGCCAATGGTCATGCGCGATTAAACGATGCGGCAAAACATGGCTTTAAAAAAGCGGTTATTCCGAAGGCAAATGTACCTAAAAAACTGATTGATGGTTTAGAGATTCATGGCGTTTCTACGCTTTCTGAAGCGTTGGATATTCTTTCTGAGATGTGAGATAGGCGAAGGATAAATGACAGGGGAGTGTTTTCGCTTTTTGTCTTTTGCCCTTTGTCAGATGTTACTCGCTCAATGCTAACAAATCCCTTTCTAGTAGGCTGCTATCGCCAAGATTAAGCTCAACCAATCGCCGTAGCGTGGAAATACTGTCTATATCAATATGCTCGCATTTAAAGCCCACTTTATTGTCTACAACATGCGTTGCGGTCAGATCCATTTTTATTTGGGTGTCTTCGGATAAATGCAATGTGAGGGTGTATAGTTTTTCCAGGTTTTCTTCCCAGGGAGCTGTAAATCGTAATAAACAGCCTTTTAAGGACAAATCAATTATCTCGCAGCTCCAAGTCTTTTCTTCACAGTTTAAAGAGGCTTCTCCCGCGAAGTGAATGCGGTGAAAATGGCGGTTATCGTTGTTTTCTATGGGATGCATGAGTTTAATTTAAAAAAAATTGCAGGGATGTGTTATCAATTACCAGCACATCATTCGTGTTTAGTTTTAATGATTTATCGCTTAATGGGACATTGTTTACGGTTATTGTGCCGATATTTTCTAATACGGAAACAAAATAGCCTTCTTTTCTCTTTGATATTGCAATAACCCCGTTGCCACTATGTCCAAGCCGGGTCATGGAGTTTTTTAATTGCAGAATTTTGCCGATATTATTGCCGGTCAAAATTTGCAAATTAGCGGCAGGTAGAGATAGCTCACCGATGACTTCATGACCAAACGATTTTACGTCTTTGTCAATGAGGTCGTTGGATTGGGTTATGGATTTTGTCGTATTAAAGATAATGTCATGCTTTCCCATTGATATGGTGTCATTGTTGTTGAGGCTGCATGTTTTGGTTTTTACTCCGTTGATAATTAGCGGAAATTCATCATTGAGTTGCTTGATTGTACAGTCAGTGTCACGAATAATGATAACGGCATGAGCTGGCGCGACTGCCAAGCTGTCAATAGTTAAATCATTGGTTTCATCGCGTCCGATGTGCATAATACCGTTTTCAAATAGGCCGGAATGGATTGCTTTATCTTTAAAAAAAACAGTGAGTTTTGCCATTATTGTGGTGACGCATCTTTAATCGAGCTTTGATTATAGACGGTATTATTTTAGTTATTCAAGAAAATCCATTTTTTGAGCTATAACGCATTCGGTATTGTGATAAAGGTTTATTTTATAGGCAGAAATTTAACCAGTTTAACGGTATTTTCATCCCGTTTTATTATCTCCAGTGGATACCCATGTAGCTTAATACTGGTTCCGGACTCGGGTATGGTTTCCATAAATTCAATGATAAGTCCATTAAGTGTCTTTGGGCCTTCTGTAGGAAGCGACCATTGATTGACGCGGTTTAATTCTCTGATGGTAATATTGGCGTCAACCAGATAGCTGCCATCACTTTGAACTCTTACTGCGATATCGTCAGTGATGAGTTCTCCTACTATTTCCTGAAGCAAATCATCCAATGTAACCAGACCTTGGACATCGCCATATTCATCGACTACCAAGCCTATGCGGATTCTTTCAAGTTTAAAGCGATGCATTTGGTTATGCACCGGGGTGCTCTCAGGGATAAATGAGGGTTTATCCAGGCAGTTTATGATAGTTTGCTTGTCAAAATCATCCTGATTAAGCAGTACCAGTATTTTTCGTAAATGAATAAATCCTATAATTCTGTCGATACTGGTTTTGTATACCGGTAATCGGGTATGCGGACTGGTTTTGATTTGGATAATGATGTCTTCGATCGGCATTTCAAGGTCAATACCAATGATTTCATTGCGAGGTGTCATGATGTCTTCAACGGTTGCCGACTCAAGATCGAGTATGCCCATCAGCATTTTTTGGTAACGAGCAGGCATTAAGCTTTCTGCATCGCTAATAATGCTTTTTAATTCATCTTTGTTTAGTGTGTCGTGGCATTTTTTTTTGACATCGACACCGACAATGCGGAGTAATAGGTTAACAAATAAATTGACTAACCAAACAACGGGATAAAATATTTTTAATAAAGGAGTGAAAATCCAGGCGGCAGGGAAGGCAAGCAATTCCGGATTGATCGCGGCAATTGTTTTAGGCGTTACTTCTGAGAAAATAAGCATTACGATAGTCAAAATTCCGGCTGCGATAGCGACACTGGATTCTTCATCAGCGTACATTTTAATAGCAATGACTGTTGCTATCGATGCGGCGAAATTATTAACAAAGTTATTGCCTAACAATATCAAGCCGAGCAAACGATCCGGTCTTTGCAATAATTGTTGTGCTTTGTGCGCGCCGGAATGTTTTAGTTTAACCAGATGCCTCAAACGATAACGGTTAAGCGTCATTAAGGCCGTTTCTGAGCCGGAGAAAAAAGCGGAAAGAATAAGCATGGCGACAAGTATGCCAAACAGTATACTAAGGGGTATATCGTTCAAAGAAAATGTACTCTAGGGTTGTGAAAACAACCCTAGTCTCTATGATGAGAGATTTTTGTCAAGCTTAGATATAACATTTAGGGTGGTTTATTTGTGTGAATTACTTTAAAAATATCTTAGAACAGTATGAAATAAAAAGTATTTTGACATAATGTTAATTCGATGCTTAACTTTGGCAGATAGCTAAATTATTAAAAGAGTTTGATTTTAAGGTCATGCTGGATGAAGAGCCGCAATTATTGTTGCGGAAGATGCATGGCTAAATCTAAATGGCCTCAATGAGAGTAATGAGTGTAAAAATATGGCGTTGCCGCGTATTTTGTTAATTGACGATAATAAAACAAGAATTCAACAGCTGGAGGCGGTTTTTCAGTTTATGGGGTACGGAATAGAAATCGCTGGTTCTGCAGATTATATATCTTGTTTTAGTGAAATTGATCAGTTATCTGGCGTTTTTGTCGGTGATGGCATTGACCGACAAGCGACTGTGGTTACTGATATTGTGGGGAGGGCGAATAAGATTCCAGTTGTTTTGGCCATTAACAAAGGAACTCTACTTCAAGTTTCAACAGCAATTACTAATAGCGTATTTAAAGTGCTGGAATGGCCAACGACGTATTCTGTATTGAAACCGATACTTGATAAGTTGGCAGTGCCTGTTGAACAAACGACTTTTACGGTACGCGAAGGGACTGACCGGCGTTCGTCTTCGCTTGAACGGTTAAAGGGTAAAAGCCGAGCTATTGTCGATATCCGTAAGTTGATTGACCAAGTTGCAGAATCTGATGCGACGGTATTAATTTTGGGGGAGTCGGGAACAGGAAAAGAAGTGGTTGCCCGCGCTTTGCATGATTCTTCTTTCAGAAAAGATAAACCTTTTGTGCCCATCAATTGCGGTGCAATTCCGGGTGAATTACTGGAAAGCGAGCTTTTCGGTCACGAGAAAGGAGCTTTTACAGGTGCTTTAAGTGCACGGCAAGGTCGGTTTGAAATGGCGGAAGGCGGTACTCTTTTTCTGGATGAGATTGGTGATATGCCTCTGGCTATGCAGGTTAAGTTATTGCGCGTATTGCAAGAGCGTACTTTTGAGCGTGTGGGTAGTAACAAAACCATAAATTGCGATGTGCGGATAATTGCAGCGACACACAGGTTTCTTGAAAATGAGATTAAAGAAAGCCGGTTCCGGGAAGATCTTTTTTATCGTTTAAATGTTTTTCCTATTGAAATACCGGCTTTGAAGGACAGGGCTGAAGATATTCCTCTGTTAGTGAATGATCTTATTACGCGTATGGAAGTTTCAAATCGTGGTTCAGTGCGATTGACTAATGCGGCATTGGCGGTGTTAATGCAGTATGAATGGCCGAGTAACGTCAGGGAGTTAGCGAATTTGATTGAACGTTTGGCTATTATTAATCCTAAGGGACTTGTCGAAGCGGCTGATTTACCGGAAAAGTTTCAACAATATAATGTTTCTGAGCAATTAGATGATGCTGTTGAGCAACTATCTGAACCGATAATTGATGATATAAGCATGGTTAAGCCAGAAGATGACGATCGATCCGAGCAAATTGGAGTTGTCGGTACTTTTGGAGGTTCATCAAGCGCATTAGCGCAGTTACCGGAACGAGGTATGGATTTGAAAGAATATTTGAATATTCTAGAAGTCGATTTAATACGTCAGGCGTTAAGCGAAAGTAATGGGGTGGTGGCTCATGCGGCCAAGCGATTAAATATGAGGCGTACAACGTTGGTTGAAAAATTACGAAAATATGATTTGCAGCGGTAAAGGTAGGGAGCCAATTTTCTGGCGCTTGGTTTTTTAAGCTATTGGAAGTGAAGAGAATTATAACTTGGTCTGGTTTTTGCTTGTTTTGTATTAGTAAGTTTACGTTGTAGAAAACCAGAGTGATTAGATATGAATACTCAGAAAAAGCATAAAACCGAACAGCTTACCGATGCCTTCCGCATTTTTAATGAGCTATCCCAGAATTTATCTGTTTCTTACCAAGGGTTGGAAGAGCAAGTCGCTAAATTGCATGGCGAGCTTGCTTTCGCTCATAGTGAACGACTTAAAACCCTTGAGGAAAAAGAAAAGCTTGCCAGCCGTTTAGAAAAAATATTGGCTGCGCTCCCTGCTGGTGTCATTGTTTTAGATGTGGATGGCAAGGTTGTGGATTGCAATGCGGTGGCGACAGATTTTTTAGGTGAGCCGCTGATTGGTCAGAATTGGTTCGACGTTGTTGCCCGTAGTCTGATTCCCATTGTTGGGAACCCTCACGAGCGACAGTTGAGTAATGGTAAACGGGTAAATATGACCATTAGTAGAGATGTTGCTTGTCATGCTCCATCTGATTCCGGGCAAATTATTTTGTTATCGGATGTCAGTGAAATGCGTAACTTGCAAGATATGCTTAATCAGCAAAAGCAGTTATCGGCAATGGGGGAGATGGTCGCAAGTATGGCGCATCAGGTCAGAACGCCGCTGGCGACAGCAATACTCTACGCATCGCAAATGAGTAACCCTGCTCTGGATAATGAAAAGCGGCTGCGGTTTTCGCAAAAAATCCTTGAACGGCTGCATTACTTGGAAAGGCAGGTTAACGATATGTTGATTTTTGCCAAAGACGGACGCTTGGCGATGGAGACTTTTTCTTTGGCCGAGCTGTTAACTCATCTCCGGGAAACGGTGAAAGAATATACAGATACTGGCGAGATTGATTTGCTTATTACCAATGATGCTCAAGATGACATGATGTTGGGTAATGAAAATGCTTTGCGCGGTGCGCTGCTTAATTTATTGAATAATGCGGTTGATGCAGTAGGTCAGTCTGGGTGCATACACATATCGGTGGTTCAGCTTGATAGTTCTAGACTGCGGATAGTCATTAAGGATGACGGGCCGGGCATTGAACAAGAGTTGAAGCAGCGAATTTTTGAGCCGTTTTTTACCACCAAGACTCACGGTACCGGATTAGGTCTGGCCGTCGTAGACAGCGTAGTGCAGGCTCATGGCGGTCATGTGCAGGTTGACTCAGTTAAAGGGCAGGGGGCAACATTTTCGTTAGTCCTGCCTTGCATACATCAAGTGTTAAGTTTGTTACCAGGCGGTTTTTCACATCAGGCTATCCTGCCGGATGGCCTTCGGGTAAATGCAAATCTGTTCCAGTCAGATTTGTCCGGTAAAAAACACCATCAAAGTTACAGTCAAAGAGGGGCGAGTCATGAAACAGTATGATGTGTTGGTTGTTGAGGATGATTTGTCGCTATGTGAAGCACTTTGTGACACGCTGGAGATAGGCGGTTATCGCGTGGTTTCTGCTCGTAATGGTACTGAAGCATTGCTTAAACTGGAGCTAGGTAAGTTTAAATTGGTTGTTAGTGATGTGCAGATGCCGGTTATGGACGGCTTTCAGTTGTTAAAAAATATGCAGCATAAAT
>JADHTX010000125.1 GCA_016784875.1 Methylobacter sp. | reverse complement strand
TGTTCAGGAAAGGGCCTTTTACTATAGGCCTGCAAACCCGCAACGATCAAACCGGGCAAGCGTTGGAAGTGCTTAATAAAACGCTGGCCGATTATATTGCGCAAGGGCCGACAGAAGCCGAATTGGTTGCCGCCAAGAAGAATATTACCGGCGGTTTTGCGATGCGTTTCGACACCAATAAAGAATTGGCCAGCTACGTGTCCATGATCGGATTTTATGAAATGCCGCTGGATTATCTGGACACCTTTCAACAAAATATTGAACAAGTGACGGCCGCATCGATAAAAGAGGCTTTTAAACGGCGTATCGACCCGCAGTTAATGCAAACGATCACCGTAGGCGGGAGCGACAAGAAGCGTGAAAAATAAGCTCAGAATTATCGGTGGAGATTGGCGCAGTCGGCAGTTGGGTTTTGTCGATGCGCCGGGCTTAAGGCCCACGCCGGCCAGAGTTAGGGAAACCTTATTCAATTGGTTGCGCTATGAAATTTCCGGCAAACAGTGTTTGGATTTGTATTCCGGTAGCGGCGCTTTGGGCTTTGAAGCCGCTTCCAGAGGTGCCAAGTCGGTCGTCCAGGTAGAAAACAATATCCAAGCCTGTCGCAGTTTAAAGGACAATGCCATTGCACTGTCTGCCGGGCAGATAGAAACCGTGCAAAGCGATGTGTTACGCTATCTGGCCGGGAAAACGCAAGTCTTTGACGTGGTGTTTCTCGATCCTCCATTCGGACTAGGTCTGGTTGTTCAAACCTGTCGATTATTGGAAGAAAACGGCTGGTTGGCTAAGCATGCGAAAATTTATGTTGAAACAGAACGACATTTCGATTTTTCCGGAATGCCTGAAAACTGGCGGCAGTTGAAAAGCAAAAGTGCAGGCGAAGTCGGTTATCATTTATTTGAACGGACCGACCTCCAGCCGTATCTTAATTAATCGGTCGATAGAAAAATAGAACGCAGATGATAGGCTGCTGCGTTCTATTTTAAGTGACGCTAATTGCACTGATAAGTTGAATTCAAGTCTTGATTCAATGAGAGCATTATTTAAATGGGTATTTAAAACCGGTCTATTGGTATAAAATTGCCGCTTTTTTTGAAAATCACATTATGCAAACCACTGCAATTTATCCGGGTACCTTTGATCCCATTACCAATGGACACTTGGATCTGATTGCCAGAGCGTCTAGGCTTTACCATAAAGTTGTCGTTGCAGTTGCGGTTAATCGGAGCAAAACCCCGTTATTTTCACTCGCCGAACGCGTGGATTTAGCTAAAGCCGTCACCTCGGAATTTTCTAACGTGGCGGTGATCGGTTTTGACAACTTGCTGGTTGAGTGTGCCAAGCAGCAGGGAGCCGACGTGATCTTGCGAGGCTTGCGGGCTGTTTCCGATTTTGAGTATGAGTTTCAATTGGCCGGAATGAATCGGCGTCTGGCGCCGGAACTGGAAACCGTATTTCTAACTCCGGCAGAACAATATGAGTTTATTTCTTCAAGCATGATCAGGGAAATTGCCCAGTTGAACGGCGATGTGTCCTGTTTTGTCCCTGATCTTGTTCACCAATGTTTAATTAACAAATTCAGGAGTGTGTAAGAAAGCATGGCCTTGGTTATTAATGATAATAAATGTGCCCGATGTGGTGTTTGCGAGCCCGAATGTCCCAGTGAAGCCATCACTCAGACTGAGGACTCTTATGTCATCGACACCACTTTGTGTAATGAATGTGCACGCTTTGGCGATCCTCGTTGTGTAGCGGTTTGCCCCAATGACGGTATCCATGAAGTCAAAGAGAGTTTGTATAAGAAGTGTTTAAGTTTATTTAATTGAGCAATTTATTGTTCACCTTTGTTTTGCAGGAGTAAGTATGGCCCTTATTATTAATGATGAATGTATCAATTGCGATGTTTGTGAGCCGGAATGCCCGAATGGCGCGATTTCCCAAGGTGCGGACATTTATGTGATCGATCCTGAGTTGTGTACCGAGTGCGTAGGGCATCATGACGTGCCGCAATGCATGGATGTTTGTCCGGTCGATTGTATCGATAAAGACCCTATGCATGTTGAGAACAAGGAAGGTTTGTATCAGAAATATTTGAAATTGATAGGCTAGTTGTTTTCGAGCGAGATTGGTACCCGCTTAGGAAAATGGAACACGGGTACTATAAGTAAGCGTCTTTAGGCGTCCTCAATTGTGCTAACCAGCCCAAACTTTCAGTGCTTGTGCCAACCGGTTTATATTCCGCCCCTACCCATCCCGAATAGGTCGATTTCTCAATGACTGAGAAAATCCGCTTAAAATCAATTTGTCCCGTACCGGGTTGTCCCCGTCCGGGGCAATCGGCAAATTGGATGTGACCGATTTTATCGGCATATTCGGCAATAAATTTTTCGGGCTTTTCGTCCATCATTTGCATATGATAAATATCGTACTGCATGAACAGCTCAGGGCGGTTAAGCTTTTCTAATACGTCAAGCATTTGCGCGCCGCTATGGATGATAAATCCCGGCATGTCATGGGTATTGATTGCTTCAAAGACGGTTTTTATGCCCAACGGCGCAAAGGCCTCGATAGCGACCCCGAGATTTTGTTTAAAGGTTGTCAAGTATTCTTGCAATCGGCTGCTATCCAAACAGCGCCCCGGCAAAACATTGATCACTTCCGGTTTTAGCCGTTTTGCGTATTCGAGGCTTTGATCAATGGCTTGTCTGAATTGATCGCGTTTTTCAGGTATACAGGCCAGTCCCTCGCCGCCTTGTAATAAATCGTCAGCGTCTACATTAAACAAAACCAGTTTTAAGTCGTATTCATCCAGTTTGTTTTTTATAGCGGCTGCGCTTAGTTCGTAAGGAAACTGGATTTCTACGGCATTAAAGCCTGCTTGTTTAGCGGCCTTGAAGCGATCGATCAGCGGCAGTTCGGTAAACAGCAGGCTCAGGTTGGCGCTAAAGTTAAGCATCGGTTTGGGTGTAAAGTTTGATTAAAGTAGCTGGGTCTTGTTCCAGATAACCGTGACTGCCGTGCAGTTGCATCAATTGCGATGCCAGCGCGGACATGGGGATAGCGTTACCCTGTTTGGTGGATAAATCAACCGCCATGTTTAAATCTTTTAATAGGGTTTTTACCCGCCATTTGACGGGCTCATAAGTCTCGGTCGCCATCTCGGTGCCGACTATTTGCAAAGGCTTGGAGTCGGCAAATCCGCCTGCCAGCGCTACGGGTATTTGCTCGGCATCTACGCCGGCTTGCTTTGCTAGCGCCATCATTTCGGCGATAACCAGCACATTGCAACTGACTATCATCTGGTTGCATATCTTGGTGATCTGGCCGCTGCCTACTTCGCCCATGTGGGTTAGTTGTTTATATAACGGTGCCAGAACGATGCGGGCAATATTGATATGATCTGCTCTGCCGCCTGCCATAATCGCCAGATTGCCGACTTCTGCACCGGAAACGCCGCCGGAAACCGGTGCGTCGACCCAGCCCATGGCGCATTTTTCATGCAGTAGCGATGCTAGCTGCCGGGTGTTTTCCGGGTGGATACTGGATAGATCAATCAGTAATTTTCCTGCGCATCCGTTTGTTGCAATATCATTGCGAACAATGGACTCGACGACTTTAGTGTCGGCCAGGCACAGGATAATTATCTCGGAGTCCCGGACTAATTCGGCGACGGAACGGCAAGCTGTTGCTCCGGCAGCCGTGACTGGCTGGAGCTTTTCAGCGCTGCGATTCCAGACATTGACGCTAAAGCCGGCATCCAGCAAGCGCAAAGTCATTGGTTTTCCCATTAGGCCGATACCGATGAAACCGAGGGTGGGTTTTTTATCTGACATGGTTTTTAATTGTTCGATGAATAATAGTTAATATGTAACACCACGCATGTGTCGGATAGCCAGTGAAGTCGACTCGCAGTTATAGACCCGTTCCGGTTATTTTCAGGTGGCTCAATATCCGCAGCTTAAGTGTTGTCGTTGCTACTGAAAGGGTTTGTGTTTAACAAAAGTTTGGTTCTATTCAATTTACTTTTGCGTCTTTCGTAGATAGTGTTTTGTAACGTCAGTGAACTGCGTATTCTACGATATAATGAGCCTGTAACGTATCTGCTTTAAATTTTTGGTTTTTTCAGCCTATTTGATAGATACCACTGTTTTTTAATATAAACCCTTGCTGCTTTTTGTCGGCAAGTTTAATCGAGAGGAGATTTGCGTGGCAAAGGCTAGTGATTTAAAACGGGGCATGGTTGTCGAAATAAATGGAGTGCCCCATGCAGTGAAGCAGGTCGATGCTAAAAGTCCATCTTCCCGTGGCGCGTCAACCCTGTATAAAATTCGGTTTACCAATCTTAAAACCGGTCAAAAATTGGATGAGTCCTTAAAAGGTGATGATTTCTTTAAAGATGCTGACCTGATACGCGCTAAGGTGCAGTTTTCATATATAGACGGAGATAATTATATCTTTATGAATATGGAAGATTACACCCAGTACACTTTGAGCAGTCAGGATTTGGAGGGTCAAATTGAGTATTTGACTGAAGGCCTGGAAGGGATAGTCGCTTTGTTGATAGACGATGGTGTGCTGGGTATTGAGTTGCCTAGTTCCGTGGTGTTGGCGATAGTGGAAACGGCTCCGGCCATTAAAGGTGCAACGGCGTCAGGGCGTACTAAAACGGCCAAGTTGACCACAGGGCTGGAGGTTCAAGTGCCGGAATATCTGGAACCTGATGAGTTGATTAAGGTTAATACCGACTCCGGAAAATTCATGTCGCGCGCTTAGTCGTTATGCCAAATCGATTAGCCGTTGCCCAAGGCGAATTTGAACTAAATCGCTTGCCAAAACGACCGAGAGAATTATTGCGGGCTTGGGATGCCGCAGACGAATATTTGCTCGATACCGTTGCCGAACGGCTAAATCTGCCGGATGCTGCGCGAATTCTGATAGTAAATGACAGTTTTGGCGCGTTGGCTGTGGCTTTGAGTTCTTTCCGGCCTCAGGCAGTATCGGATTCTTTTCTGTCACAGCAGGCGACACGTCTTAATCTGGCTGCAAATAACTTGGCCGAGAACAGCGTCAGTTTGCAAAATTGTCTTGAGCCGTTGGAGGATTTTTTTGATCTGGTGTTGATTAAGGTGCCTAAGACACTGGCATTATTGGAAGATCAGTTGATACGCTTGCATCCGCATCTAACTCCGGCAACCCAGGTCATTGTAGCGGGTATGATTAAAAACTTGCCTACTTCGGTTTGGAAGTTACTGGAGCGCTTGGTCGGGCCGTCCACAACCTCGTTAGCAAGAAAAAAAGCGCGGTTGATTTTTGCATCTCTTGATACTGGGCTGATTATTCCGCCCAACCCTTATCCGGTTTGTTACCGACTTGAAAATACCGATTACCTGATTAGTAACCACGCCAATGTGTTTTCTCGGGACAGTCTCGATATAGGGACGCGCTTTTTTCTCCAGCATCTCCCGTCTCGTCAGGGTGCTTATGACGTTATCGATTTGGGTTGTGGTAATGGTCTAATCGGTTTAATCGCTGCCGAGCGTAGTCCAGAGGCGACGGTGTGTTTTGTCGATGAATCTTATATGGCAGTGGCATCGGCCAAGGACAATTTTTATCGTGTATTTGAAGAGCAGCGCATGGCGATTTTTTGCGTCGGTGATGGGTTGATGGAGCTTGAACCTGAGTCAGCCGATTTGATTCTTTGCAATCCTCCGTTTCACCAGCAAAATACAGTGGGCGATCAGATTGCAGTTAGCTTATTTAAGCAGTCGCGCCGGGTATTGCGTAAAGGCGGTGAATTATGGGTGATCGGCAATCGGCATCTAGGGTATCACAACTATCTTGACCGTATATTTGGCGGACACTCGGTCGTTGCGTCCAATTCGAAATTCGTTATCGTGAAGACGGTTTTGAAAGGCTGACTTGTATCGCCGACGTAAAAAGCAGGCAAAAAAAACTCCCGGTGCTTAAAAAGTACCGGGAGAGAGGTCAAACAGGAGAGAGAGTCTGTTTGAGGTAGGATACCAGGAGGTGGTAAAAACTTAGTGATGCAAGCTGTAACTTAACACGACATTGCTGAATAAAGCAGCTGTTCCAAACATAATAGTTGAAAGGATAAATTCGCCGGAAATAAAGCCTAAAATACCAACGACAAACAGTAGTCCTATTAGGATGTCTCTTTGAATATTAGTCATTTTAAAGCTCCTTTAATATTTGAGGTTAAGAATTAATCAACGTTGGATATACTATACATGCGTGCTTATTGGTTGACAATGCTCTAAATTATTGATTAATTGTTTCCTGATTGTGGGTAATTGGTTTTTAGATGTCGCTAATTGCATGGCGATATGCTGATAAGCTTGTTGATGAAGCTGTTAGGAAAGTAGCACTTGGCACAGCGGTTCTGAATGGCTTTATCTCCGGCACAGTACTCAGGGGTTTGAGTTTTGCAGGTTTTGCATGGATTAAAAATTAATTTATGTCGTTGGTAGGCGGTCGATGTAATAAGTTTAACAGTTAGGCATTGATAAATTTGCTGATAAAAATATTGGCAGATATTTTGCCCCGTTCATGGAAACCAAATGTATGCGTGTATCTATTATTTACTATCTGATGTTACGCAGGCAAACCAAAAATTAATAACTTGCGAAGCAAAAAATAACAGTAAGTTATTGATGGTTCGTCGTCGGTGCGTAACATCAGTTACTATGATAAAAAATTGTTCAACTCCGCCTAAATCAGTGTCATCCATGTTCTATTATTAGCTAAATAGCGATTAACTAACTGAATGCAAAGATTGATGTTTATTCTATGGCGAGTATTCTATGCGATTTTTAGTAAGCTATAAATTACATTGCCTTGTAGCCGTTGGCTTTAGATAATAGCAATTATGATTCCCTGTTTTCAGTTGAAAACAACTTAAACTAGTTAATTTAGCTTTGTGATGACAAAGCGTGAGACGAGGATATGCACAAAAAAAAGTATCAGTTAAATCCGGGAAGCCCTTATCCTTCGGGCTCCAGAGCTAAATCCAAGGGGGTTAATTTTTCTATTTTCAGCCGCTATGCAACGCATGTGGAATTATTGCTTTTTGATACATCAGATTGCGAGGAACCCTTTCAAACTATCGTGTTGCAGGAAGAAATTAACCGCACTTTTTTTTCCTGGCACGTTTATGTCGCCGGATTGCCGGTGGGGACATGGTATGCGTGGCGTATGGACGGACCCAATGAAATTGTCGAAGCGGGGTTGTATTTTGATAAAGACAAACAACTCATCGATCCTTGGGCTCGCGCAGTCAGTCAAAAGCGATGGAGTCGCAAGGCGGCGTGTATACCGGGCGACAATAAGCTTACCGCAATGCGCTGCGTAGTCGTTGACGGACGTTACGATTGGGAAGGCGATGTGCCGCTACGCATTCGTAGTGAAAAAGCCATTGTTTACGAATTGCATGTCGGCGGTTTTACTCGGCATCCATCTGCAAAAGTGGATCATCCAGGTACCTTTGCCGGCTTGATTGAAAAAATCCCTTATCTGAAAGCGCTGGGCATTACTCACGTTGAATTATTGCCGGTGATGGCTTTCGATGAACAGGATGTTCCTGAGAACACCGCTAATATGGGATTGAAAAATTACTGGGGTTACAGTACTCACAGTTTTTTTAGTCCGCATCCGGGTTATTGTGTCACCCCGGAGCAGGGGACTCATGTACAAGAATTCCGCGATCTGGTCAAAGCGCTGCACCAGGCCGATATGGGGGTGATTATGGATGTGGTGTTTAATCACACCGCAGAAGCCGGTGCCGATGGCCCGATTATTAATTTCAGGGGGATAGGCGATGATATTTTTTATCATCATGATGCAACTAATAAGAGCATTCTTCATGACTATACCGGCTGTGGTAATACGGTAAACGCCAATCACCCTTTGGTGGCCAACTTTATTATTAAGTGCCTGGAATATTGGGTCAGAGAAATGCATGTCGATGGTTTTCGTTTTGATTTGGCTAGCGCGTTAGCCCGAGGAGAAGGGGGAGAGGTTCTACATGATCCGCCCTTGCTTTGGGGTATCGAGCTTTCAGCGCGATTAGCCAAAACCAAGTTGATTGCCGAGGCCTGGGATGCGGCAGGGCTGTATCAGGTCGGCAGTTTTCCCGGTTACCGCTGGGCTGAATGGAACGGTAGATACCGGGATGTTATCCGGCGCTTCGTACGCGGCGATAACGGCTTGATCAATGAGCTGGCAACCCGCCTTTGCGGTAGTAACGACCTGTATGAACACAAAGGCCGCTTACCGATTAACAGTATTAACTTTGTTACCTGCCACGATGGCTTCACTTTGTATGATTTGTTGAGTTACAACGAAAAACATAATGAGGCTAACGGTGAAAATAGTCAGGATGGTTGTAATAATAGTTTAAGTTTTAATTACGGCATTGAGGGAGAGACCGAAGACCCTAGTATTCAGGCATTGCGTAGAAAACAAGCAAAAAATGTTTTCGCCATGTTGTTGCTCAGTCATGGCGTTCCAATGTTACTAGCGGGTGACGAGTTATTAAACAGCCAAGGTGGAAATAATAACTGTTATTGTCAAGATAATGAATTGTCCTGGATAGACTGGAATATGGCTGAGAAAAACGCCGATATGTTACGTTTCGTTCAACTGATGATAGGGTTGCGCAAAAGACATCCGTCCATCATGCGGAGGCGATTTTTAACCGGAAAATACCTTAATAATAGGGGGATTTCTGAAATCCAATGGCATGGCACTGAGCTTAACAAGCCGTTATGGGATGATCGGGAAGCCAGGTTTTTGGCTTTTACTTTAGCAGGTGTAGAAAGTAATGAAGCAGACCTGCATGTCGTATTGAACA
>JADHTX010000124.1 GCA_016784875.1 Methylobacter sp. | reverse complement strand
AATGATAGCGAGTTGATTTTTGTCGATAGCAAGGCGCTGAAACAGGCGCATAGCAAGCTATGAAACTGTTTCAGCAACGCGGCTATCGGCATAAAATCAGCCGCTAGGAATCCGCAACCGTGGCCGGGCGAAGTATACCAAAGGCAGCAGATAAGGCGCGCTACCTGTTGCTAAAATAGCCTAAAGTACTGATGATGTGCGGGAGCTATTTCTAGGTTAGCGTGTATCCGCTACCATCTCTATCCAACAAACAATTAAGAGGTTATCCATGAAACTTCACAAACTTTTTCTTTTACTTAGCTTCGTTGCGGCCATTTCGGCATGCAATCAAGATACAGGCTCCGCTTCCAGCTCAACTAGCAATATGGAAGTTACCTTGTCTGGCACAAACGGTCTCGCAGAGGTCGCTGGCGACAAGATCGAAATCAAACGGAACACAGTTTTCGTCAATGGCGTCTCGTTTGGCTCGGTTCCAGCAGGCGCAGAGGTAAAGTACTCAGTCAGTTCTAAAGGTCGCATCCTATTTGTTGCAGGTAAGCGCCGAAATGTTTCTAAGTAAATAAATCCTAACAATTCATCCCAAAAAAGCCATTTGATCCACGAAATGCCAAGCATGCTCGCTCCGATCGCGGGCATGGCCCACTCCTACAATGTATCCCCACATTGTCGCCGCAGGATGGGGAGAGTAGTTACGATTTAACGTAGCTTCTCGTTCCGGTAAATGCGGAATTTGAATCGCCATAAAATATAAAGCTTAGAGCCATTGAGTCCAAAGCCGGCTTTCGACGGTTCAAACTCGGCTTTCAATATCCCCCAACAATCACCACACGACTCCGTCCCCCACCTTGTTTTTCAACGACAACTTTGGCACCAATTCGCTCAACCAAAATCGGCACATGAGAGATAACGCCAACTTTCCTTCCCAAAGCTTGTAAGGTATCCAGGCTGGCAATTGCTATGTCCAGCGTTTCCGGATCCAGACTGCCGAAGCCTTCATCGATAAACAGCGACTCAACCTGGGTTTTATTGGATGACAAAGACGCCAAACCCAATGCCAGCGCCAGGGATACCAAAAAACTTTCACCACCGGACAGGCTGTGTACGCTACGCACGTCATCGGCCATGTCGCGATCTATGATTTGCAATTCCAAATCACTACCCGGTACCCGTTGCAGGGCATAGCGTTTTGCAAAATCTTCAAGATGTTGATTGCTGTGCGCCAGCAAAGCTTCCAGGGTCAGGCTTTGGGCAAAGGTACGGAACTTTGCGCCGCCTTTCGAACCGATTAATTCATTCAAGCTTTCCCATTGTTCCCAGCGGTCTCTTTGGCTATCCAGCTCTATTTTCAACAGACGCCCGGCCTCGATTTTTTTATCGTCTTCCCGCAGCATTATGACCTGCTCTTCTTTCTGGGTATGCACAATTTGTCTTTGCTGTTGCAATTCGGCAAACAGATTATTGGCATCTTGCTCAGATATTTCGACTGGGTCACATGAATACTCTCCCCCTTGCAATACTTCCGAGCACCATGGCGGTCTATGCTTAAGGCAATCTTCAGCCTTAACTTTTAATAGTGCCGCCGACTCTTGCAAATTGCGCTCTAATGCCGCCATTTTGATTTTCTGTTCGGCCAACCAGAGGTCGTCTTTTTCCAATATACGGTTTAACTGCTCAACATCGATACCTTGTTTTTCCAGCGCTTGATTCAATGTACTTAGAGACTTTTCCAGATTGCTGTAACGTCTGCCGGTCTCGGCTTGCCAATGTTGCTGATTTTGTTTCTGGGTTGCCAGTACTGTTTCTATCTGACTGACCCGGTGACCGGCTTGCTGATGAGCGGTTCTTGCATCTACTAGGTTTTGGCTAACGGTTTGCTCGTAACTGTCCGCCGTAACCGTTGGCAACACCGCGTCACGCTCGACTGACAACTTTTTCCGCTCTGCTATTTGTGCCGTTACTTCAACCTGCTTATTTTGGTATTGTTGCAAGCATTGTTTTAACGCCTGCTCGGCGAGTTTTTCATCGCGACTGATTGTTTCCACAACTTTGGCAGCAACTTCAATTTGCTGCTCGGTACGTTGAAATTGCTGCACTTTTGCCGCACAACTTTGCCTAAAAACTGTGGTGGAACTCTGTAGAGAAGACTGCCAGTTTTCCAACTGCCGGAATGGTGTCGCCAATACTTCACCTATCAATTGCAATTGTTTTTCCATCGACTGAATTCCGGCAACAAGATGTTCCAAATCAGCTTTATTTTTGGCATGTTGTTTATCCAGTATGGCGTACTCAGCAGATAGGTTTTCGGTATTCTGCTTGCTCGTATCGAACAAAGCCTGTGCAGCTTTAAGCTGTTTTTGTAATGCCAGAGCCGATTTTTCCTGCTGTTTTATTAACGCCAACGCTGAGCTTATCTGCTCGTCACGATCTTTAAGTTCAGGTAAAAGTTGAACATCGCTTATAAAACAATTAAGTTTATTATGCATCGCTAAAGCCGCCCAAACACTGCCGCACTGGGCTAAATTTGTCTGCGCCTCGGCCAACTTGGTTGATAATGCGAAGTGTTGTTCCTGCCCCTGACTGATGCCCTTGGTCAATTCGGCGATAGCTTTAATCAATGTTTCATTCAAGCTTTCCAGCTGGGCAACCCGTGCAGACTGAGCTACGGCATGTTCATTGCTTATACTGACCTGTTCTTTCCAGGGATGTTCCAGCGCCCCGCAAACCGGGCACGGCTGATCTTTCTGCAACAAGGCACGAAATTGTTCCGCGTTTTTATGCGTGGTTGCCTGTATCAAATCCAAGGCTTTTTTAGCCTCGATCAGTCCCACGCCATTAACTATCTGCTGCTGATTTAAGGTTTGCAGTTGCAAAGTGCTGTCACTCATCGTCTGTTCGATGACTGCCAGTTTGTCCGTGTCCTGCTCGATAGCCTGTTGCAACACCTGAGCCGTATTCGCCAGACTCAACGCTTTGGTGAGCTGCTCGCGTCCGCTTTCAAGCTCGTCTTTTGAGCGATGCAGGTCTTCAAGCGATTGTCGGCTGTCTTGGATTTTCAGTTGCGCAAGCGCCTGTTCATGCAGCTCCGCTTTTTTGTGACTGCCCTCTATCGCCTGCTTTAGTTCTGCCAAACTGCGCTCATCTTTAGTAACCGCTAAACTTAACTGGTCTGCGTTGAATTCGTCGTCTGCTTTCCGGGCATTCAGTATTTGATAGCGCTCCAGTTCGGCATCCCATCGACTCCATTCGGCGGCAATAGCTTTAATCGCCTGATTTTGTTCCAGCCAGATATTAAGCTGTTGCAATGCCTTGGTTTGTTCCGCTTGTCTATTTAATAAAGACTGGTGGTCTTCTCCGGCACTGTTCAACGCTTTAAGCAATTGGTTTTCTTCAAAAGACAAGGTGCTGACAGTTTGCCGGATAACATCAAGACGAGTATCTAATGCCCGCGCTTTAATTAATACCGGAAGCGCCTGCTGCTGTTGCTGTTCAGCTGCCTCTAGCGCGCCTGCCAGCATGTCGAACTGTTCTTTGGCTAATTGCCGCTTTGTTTCTGCGGCTGACTGCTGACCGTTACTGTCTTTAAATTTTTGCTGCGCTTCCTGATGTTCGGCGCTAGCCGTTTGATACTGGTTTAACAGCGGCCTTAGAGGTTGCGCGGCTTCGACATTTTGCAGGTACTTCCGTTCGGCTTCTGTTGCATCCCATGCCTGTTGGCTATCGCCAAGTAGCTTCCGGGCAACTCGTTCGGCTTGTTGGCGTTTATCCTGCTCGACATACCATTCGATGATTTTTTGGTTGTCGGCGATTTGTTTATCCAACACCCCCAGCTGCCCGATACACTGATCCCGCTGCTGTTCCAGTGTTTTTCGCGCCGTTTCCTCCAGCGGAATTTGATCCTGCATCCGACCGGTAATCAACTGTAACGCGTCTTTTTCCTGTCTGGCGCGGTCGAATGCCGCAATAGACAACTCGGAATACAGTTCGGTGCCGGTGATGCGCTCCAGCAAACTGGATCGCTCATCTTTTTTGGCTTTCAAAAACGCGGCAAAATCACCCTGCGCCAACAACACCGAGCGACGGAACTGGTCGAAGTTAAGGTCGATCAGTTCGCTAATTATTTCCAGGGTGTTTCTCTTGCCCTGCCCGATACGCTGACCGTCATCAATTTTACTTAACGTAACTTCCTGTGCCTGCAAGCGACCATCCGCTTTGCCTCGGGCTTTGCTGACTTCCCAACGGGCACGATAGTGATGCTTGTCCTTGCCGATAAAATCCACTTCAGCAAAAGCATGGCTCGTGCCGCGGCGCAATATCGAACGCACATCGGTACTGACTACTCGCAGATTTTCATCCTCGTCTTTATGGCCTACCGCAAAACCGTGACCGTCCGGCAAGCGCGGGATTTTGTCGTATAGTGCCAGACATAAGGCATCCAGAACCGTGCTTTTACCGGCGCCGGTTTGTCCGGTAATCGCAAATAATCCGGCCTGCTCCAACGGCCCGGAATTGAGCAAAATTTCAAACGGCTCGGCTAAACTGGCAAGATTTTTTCCTCGTATCGCTAAAATACGCATTATTCCGTTCCTTGCAGACTTTCAACCAACTCATTAAATAACGCATTCATATTGTCGGGAACTTCCCGCTCATACTTGTTTTGATAACACCGCTGAAACACATCCAACGGTTGTAGTTCCTCCAGGCGTTCTTCGATTTTCAAATCAGCCAGACTTCTTTCGCTGCCGCTGTAAGCAGTGGATATTTTCAATAAACGCACAGGCAGTTTAGCGATAACTTCCTCAATTTGTCTGCGTAATCCGGGCTCCGGTTTTTCCAAGCAGATTCTCAGTTCAAGCAAAGGTCTTTGTTCTACCGGCAGATCGTCCAAGATCAGGTTTTCCAATTGCCCTATCACCTCTGACAATACGGCAAAGTCTTTACTGTTGGGAATTCTTAATAATTGAACGCTACGGGGAATTTTAACGGCGACGGTTTCGACCGACTGACCTGAACGGACATCGACCTGAAGCACTTGATGCGCATAATCGGTTTCATCAAACGACAGAGGAATCGGCGACCCGCTGTATCGAATATGCTGCTGTGTGCCCACCTTTTGCGCCAAATGCAAATGACCTAAGGCCACATAAGCAATATCATCGGGAAATAATTCAACCGGCAACGCATGTTGATTGCCACCCAGAATTTTACGTTCACTTAATTCAGACACCGCGCCATTAACCATGTAGCAATGTCCGGTCAGGATCAGGCGCTCTCCATTACTGGCCTTTTGTTGCAGCTGCGCAAACAATTCGGCATAAAGCGTTTTCATGCCGGAAATTAACGGATCGGTGTCTTGCTCAACTGCCTGTATTTGTTCCATTGCACTTGCAGCAATCGTCGGCAAGTCGGCATTGCGTAAAAACGGCATGGCTCCGCACCAGGCTTTAACCTCGCCCGACGCATTAGTCAAAGGTACCAACAAGCGCTGCCAATCGATATTGCCCTGATCGTCACGCGACAAACCGCCGACCACGGTAACACCCAACGCATTAAGAATAGGCGATGGAGCATCCAGTCGCGATGCCGAATCGTGATTGCCGCCGACCAAAACAATATCCAGATTCGGAAGCCGTGCTTTGGCTTTGACCAGAAAATCATACAACTGAGACTGTGCTACGGAAGAGGGATTTGCCGAATCGAAAATATCACCGGCAACAATCAATGCATCGGCCTGTTTGCTGTACATTTCCAGCAACAGCCAATCCAGAAACTGCTGATGCTCCAGTTGCCGGGAAACGCCATGCAGGTGATGTCCCAGATGCCAGTCTGCGGTGTGAAATAATCTTAACATGCGATTTTTTAGAAGCGTTTGATGGTGATGCAATTTAACATCGAAATGCAGGCTGTAGGTAACTATTCAAATACAGCAAGATAATGTTTACGAAACAAGCGTTACTCGCTAAATCACGCGAGGAAACAATAAAAAACGTGAATGGACATCCGGTGTTAATCTACATACCTTCATTTTCGCCCACCTTCTTCAGAGTTATCGTTCATCGTTTGCGAAAAAATGGACTTCAGCAACTACCGCCCTTACTTGGTTTTGGCCTTTATCGTAACAACTGATACATTGTTGCCTGCGGCATGCAACGTGACGCCCAGCAGCCCTGAAATATTCTCCCAGTGCATCACTTTGTTATTGCTATAGACCGCATCTTTTACGGGCAATCCAAGCATTGCCAACGTATCTTTGCTGTAAGCCGCCTTGCCTAGATTTCCTTTTACGGTAATTTCATCGACCTTTCCGTCGATAAATTCAACGCTGACATCACCTTCCCTAAAAGCGCAGTGCATAGCCGGTTTCGACTTGACGCAGAAAGCGGGTTCGCCAAGTAATTTTAATGCCTCGGCTTTGGTTTTTCCTACGATTTTCTGATGATATGAGGGACTGCGGAATGCGCCGTATACGGTAATCCAGTCAGCTTTACCGTCGATAAAGACAATTTCAATTTCATTGTCCTGGTAAGAGCAATTCAGAGTGGATCCCGGCTTGCTGCAAAAAACCGGCTCCCCCAACAGTACCTCAACTTCAGCTTCGGTTTTACCTGCGATCTTTGGAATATCAAATAACACTTCGACCGCTGACGCTGCCTCCTGAACATATGCCTTTACTGTTGCCGGTTTTTGCGGGATATGCTTAAAACCCATCATCATAACAATAGAAAACAGCGCCAAAATTATGATCGCTCTCTTAACGCTCACGGCTATTTTTTCGCAATCGCGAGTATCTTTCGCTGCTGTGCTAATGCAACGACCAGATTTGTTCAGGATTATTAATGACATATTTATATCGTTTCTTTATTGAACTTTTATCATGATTACCCGTCCTGTCATTATCGTATCAACAGATAAGTAAAGGTACTTATTGATTGAAAAAGCTGAATTATCTATCCTACAGGAGCCTATATAAGACCAACAGTTTTTTTAGGTTTATCTGCATTAGTTTGGAATTTTCATTTCTAACTTTGAAAAAATGCTAAAGCAGCTTATTGTGCCATTTTTAATTTAGGTAGGGATAAAATGATGCTAAGAAAATTAACAACTGAAGCGTGGCTTCTTTATCTGAAGATTTTAAACGCTGAATTCATCGCGGATCTTTCAATGAAGAATGTGGATAGGCAATATAAATTAGCCGATAGAGCTTATTACCGATACAGGCGGCGACGCGCTGCAGATGCTTAGCCAGCAAAAATAAGACAAGCTGCCGAAAAAGTCTTTTGTAATACAAATTGTTGTGGGTATTTATTTTGACCACCCTCCTGCGCGCCATAAATAGCGACAGGCATAAAAAAAGAACTTGGCTCAGCCTAAGCTCTTTCTTTTTTATGGTGCCTCGGGCCGGAGTCGAACCGGCACGTCCTTACGAACGAGGGATTTTAAGTCCCTTGCGTCTACCAATTTCGCCACCGAGGCATCGATAACTTTGGTAAGCCGCGTATTATATAGCAACAAAAAAAATAAACTAGACCTATTGCTAAAAAAGCTCACACTAATCTTCAATTCAGCACTTACGGTCTACGAAATGGTGGACGAATAAATGGCGTATACGACGGCCAATAGTAACTCCCCCAATAATAAGGATACCCTCCATAATACGGGTTATAACCATAGCCGAAACCATTATAATAATTGTCGTACACATAAACCGGCCACCGGTAAATGGTCGTAGCGGCAATCAACGGCAAACGCAGTGCTTTTTTACCTATCGTGCGTTCGAGTTCACCAATAATCGTTCCCGCGACCGTAATTTCCGTGTTTTTAGTATAAACAACCGGATCAAGAAACTCAGGACTTTTAATCAAAAATCGCCCCTCATTCGGTTGATCTGTTTGCGGCCTGCCGTCGTCATCAAGCGGATAATACAGCACCTGAACCAGACTGAAGTTCTGTTCATTTTCCACCCCAACAATTACCCCGCCCCAACGAACCGGTGCATTCTTATAACGCGCCATATCCTCAATTACCTGAACATAAGAAATATCGTACAAAGGCGGGTTTTTTATGGTCGGAGGTAAATTCGAACAAGCGTTCAACAAAAAACAGAGTGTTATCAAATACCGTTTCATTTTCTTCTCCTGATGTTGACAAATTTTACGACTACTTAATCAGAAATCCTGGAACATGGCTATTGTTAAAGATACCTATATCTAACAACTCGATCGGATTACAGTACAATACACTGTTTATCCAACTGCTCGCTCACGCCCTATGAATAAACAAAAAAAACTGCTACGTTCCGATATCCGCTACGAATGTGGCGACGCCAGTTATGAGCGTGGGCGTAGTTATTTTGAACAAAACAGGGTGATTAATATCACTGTTAAAAGCGAAGGGGCTCTTTTTGTACAGCTTAATGCCGTGACTAATGGCAGCCATAAAACCCCGTATCGGCAAAATATTCGTATAGTTTGGCGCCCTGACTATAGCGCGGCAGAAATTGACGGCGACTGTACTTGCCCTGTCGGTTTTAATTGCAAGCATGTTGCGGCTGCTTGCATGATGTATCAAAACTCTACGCTAAGTCTTTCTGCACAAAACACCTCCAGTTGTTTGGATTGGCTAAATAGCCTTCATCAGAAAACGCCGCAACAACGTGATGCCTCTCAGGATTTTATCGCTTACATACTCAAACCCAGCAACATAAAACATGAATTCACCATTGATTTTTTAATCACCAAGGAAAAGAAAACCGGCGGTTTAAATAAAGGCAGAAAAACTACCCTAAACAATATCCGCTACAGCTATTCTTACGTCAGCTATATTCAGCCCGAGGATCAGGAAATAGCCAAACTGCTGACCGCACTTAACGTCTCTTCGCACGGAGAAGCCTTGATTGCC
>JADHTX010000123.1 GCA_016784875.1 Methylobacter sp. | reverse complement strand
TGATTGCAGGCCCGAATCGCAAACATTCGAGTATGGCCCTCGGTTTGCCCCATCAAGTTGGCAAAAGCATTACCGGCCGGGCCTTTTACGCTACCTATCAATATTTCCGGCATGGCGTCTGTGCCTTGTCCATCGCTAGAAAACACCGTCGCTTCGCCGGTTCTAAACCAAATTGTATCTGACATGACCTACCCCAAAAATAATAAGCAAAAAGCGGCATTTTATGATGAATGCAGCTGAAGGCGCAAGGTTCGCGCTTCACGGCAAAGCTTAACCTTGGACTGCGGTGTAGCAGGACGAAATACATTCTATGATAAAATGAAAACCAATTCCCTATACTGATTCTCCCCAACACAATGCTACTGAAATTATTACCGCTCCTTTCTACGACATTGCTTTATGCGTTGTATTACCTGATCAGCACCTTAAAATTCGACGTGCAAATATTGCCTGCATCGGTGCCTTACGATTATCTGGTACAACTAGTCGTTGCTTATATTCTGTATGCCTTATCGAGAAAGGTATGGATTTTTCTAGTGATTCATGCACTGCTGATGGGGCTGTTGTATATAGGTAACGCAGTAAAAATATCATTTTTCGGCGGACCCATTATGCCGGATGATGTTTTTGCCCTGCAATCGTTGCTGTTGATACTCGACGGCTGGCGATTTTTTGCCGCCGCTATACCGCTAGCTGCGATTGCCAGTCTATTGCTGTTCAATTTCAGCATGCGCCATTGGAGCGCTTATCTCGCCAGTCTGATGACGATTTTGCTCGGCATCACCGTCGTTTATAAACCCGCTACCCTACTGACGCCTATCGATGCTTATTTTGGCAACTCGGTATGGGATCAACGCTCAAATTATCTGTGGCGCGGCGCAACGCTATACACGCTATTGGAAACTGCGCGTTATTTTGCGGCAGCCGACGTGGTTCCCGACACCGATATGGCTCAGGAAGCTGCCGATAACTTACTGTCCGTTGGTCGCACGGGTTCACTCGGTAACTGCTCAATGCGCGACTCTTCCTCCTGCATCCAAGCAGTCGTACCGGATACGACACTCCCCCTGCCGATCGCTCCTAAAAAAGAGACTACCGCCAAAGAATTTACGCCCCGCAATGTACACATCGTATTGTTGGAGTCATTCTGGGATCCAAATGCGCTAAAAAAAGCAAAACTCAAACCAAACCCACTTGCTCCCGATTTTCGAGACTTATGGAAGAGCGCCGGATACTCGCATGCACTAGATCCGGTATTCGGCGGCTTTACCGCCAATTCCGAGTTTGAGGTATTATGCGGATTTCCGGTAGTAAAAAACACCGTCAAATTTGAACGCCAATTATTAAATGATGTACCTTGCTTGCCGCATCTTCTTGCCGACAAGGGCTATCGCACCATAGCTTCGCATCCCAATGTCCCCGTATTCTGGAACCGTGTTAATGCTTACAGACGCATGGGCTTTCAAACTTACTGGTCACTGGAGGATTTTGTTAAAGATGACATGAATCGGGAGTTCATGTCTGACAGCACCTTATACCGTCAGGTACTGGAAAAAATATCAACGTCGGTAAATGCAAAACAACCGGTTTTGGATTATATCGTGACTTATTTCGGTCACTGGAATTACCCGTTAAGTGCAAGCCGCCCCAGTAAAGTCACCTCAAGCTCCAAAGTAGATGAAGTAACGGCCTACGCCAACACGATTTATTATAAATCGCGTGAATTAATGATCTTTATCAAAGAAGTGCGCAAACGGGACCCAGAAGGCATTATCGTCGTTTTCGGCGATCACCTGCCTTTTCTCGGCGAAAATTTTGCAGGCTATGTTGAATCCGGCGTACTGCCGACCAATCGTAGCGAGTTTACACCGACCATGTTCAAAACCTATGTCAGCACGCCGATGCTGATTATCGACGGAAAACGCGGGCCGATTAAGTTCGGCAGTCTGCCGCTTTATCAAGTTCCCAAACTGCTGCTTGATCTGCTCAACTTTAATGAACCGAGCATCATGGATTACACATCGCCATTGCCTAACATGCGTGTGCGGCCATTACCAGGCCTGCACTTTAACCTGTTGGCTGATGGAACTGTAGACATGTGCAAGGAACCGCCTTATTCGGAAACCTGCCAATTATCGTCCCGCTGGCTGAAAAACATCTCGATCGTCAGTAATGACTTATTCATAGGCCGCCAGTTTACTCGCCCCAAATATAGACCCGAAAAACAACCGGAACCTTTATCAACAGAGGCGCTTATTCCGCAAGCCATTCATGGAGAAGAATAAAGCATGGATGCCATTATAAAATTACCATTTGCAGATGCTCTCAGCCATTACTGACCTGTATTCCACCCCGGAGATAATTTATGCATAAACGTTTTATATCGATAATTTTCGGTCTATTGCTGCTGTTTGCAAGGCACAGTACAGCCGATCAACTCAGCGTCCCCGTGCAAATTGATTACAGCCTTATTAAAAAAATCTTGGTTTCCCAACTGTATACCGGAAAAAACAATACCGCCGAACTATGGAATGACAAACAAGGATGCAGTTATTTAAAACTTTCCAACCCTGATATCAACGGAAAAAACGGCCAAATCCAGTTATTGAACCAAGTTCAGGCACGATTCGGGACCGGTCTGGGCGGACAATGCTTAACGGTTCTGGAATGGGCCGGCATATTGGAAACCTTTCAGCAACCGACACTCGATTCCGGGCATTCGGTGCTGAGTTTTCCAATCACCAGCGTAACGGCTTACGATCGTAACGGACAACATCTAACCATCAACAAACTTCAGGATTTGATCAAACGCGTTGCAGAACCAAAACTTGCCGCCGTAAAAATCGATTTAAACGAATCCCGTAGCAATATTGAACAAACGCTAGCGCATTTTTTACCCAAGGATAATGCGGCAGAAGTTAAAAAGATACTCAAATCACTGAAATTCAACAGTATTACTGCTGGAGACAATGGCCTCGGCATTAAACTCGATTTTAATGCCCCTGCCAAAAGAATTATTGCCGAGCCTGCCGCTGCCTTTAGCGAGTCAGAACAAAAACAATGGCAATCCGCCTGGCAACAATGGGAAGGTTTTTTGGATACCGCCATTAAACAGGCAACCGACGATACAAAATCACCTGAACTGCGTGAAACTCTGATGGGAATTTTGATGGATTCCCGCACGGCATTTCAGGCAGGCTTAAAAGAACACGACCCAAACAACGATCCGGTTCGGGTATTTTTTACCGACACATGGGAGCGCCTGGCACCCGCATTAAAAACTATCGCCAATGAGCAGCCGGGAATCCAAGGCTTGCGCTATCTAACTTTTATCGCGGCAACCGATGCGATTTACGAACTAGAAAGACTGGGCGCACCGTTCGGCCTGGATATTTCATCCGATGGACTGCGCAGACTGGCGCGGATTCTGATAGCAGGCAAACAGCAATTGCCGTAACGCAAATTAATTCCGGAAAACAGAGACGTTTACAATGACCTACTTTAAGTCCCGCCAACAAACCGGGTTCGACCGAGAATACCTCGCACCAGCCCTGTTTTTACTGTGCTTCTCGACCGGCGCAACAGCTGACAAAGCTTCCGCTCCTGCTCACGCCCCTCGTCTACGTCCTGTAGACGAAGCTTCCGCTCCTGCTCACGCCCCTCGTCTACATCCTGTAGACGAAGCTTCCGCTCCTGCTCACGCCCCTCGTCTACGTCCTGTAGACGAAACTTCCGCTCCTACCCATTCCCTAGGCAACGACAAAGTTTTGTTTAGCCCTATGACCGTTTATGACGACCGAATTTATCCGGAATTAATCGAACAGCCACGCATGCGTAATCAACTAAATAAAGATGACTTACAAGCAACCGAAATGCCCAATCTAAATGGCCTATTAAAAAGTCAATCCGGCTTAATGCTCAATCAAAGCAGTGGGCAAACACCGACCGGCATTAGCTTACGCGGTGCGGCAGGATCCGGGCAAGGCATGATCACTCTGGATGGCGTTCCTTTATTTGGCAATTTTGCCGGAGTTTACTCATTGAACCACTATGCACTGGATGCATTAGATAAAGTAACCATAACACGAGGTTCCGGTGGTGAACGGCACGGCAGCCGAACACTCGGCGGCGCCATTCATTTGCAAACCCGCCATATTCAGGATAAAGAAACTTTTATGCGCATCGAAGGGGGTAGTTACGACACGGTGCGCGGCGCTGTCGGCAGCGGCCTCTCTACAAAAATGGCCGGCGACTTTTCGGCTGTTGTCGGACGTAGTGATGTTTTTAGCGGCATTAGTCAGGCACAAAACGGGACAGAGCGTGATAATTTCGGCATGACTCATGCCTCCGGCAACTGGTTTAAAGAATTCAACCGCGGCGCTCTGGATGCCTCCGTATATTTCGTGCGTACCGATGAAGACATTGACGGCCCCGGTTTAATATTGCCAAGACGTTCCATAGGCTGGGTGGATGATAAGCGCGGCAGACTTTCAGATGAAACCTGGATCGCGCAGTTGCACGGCCAATATGACTTGGCATCCTATTGGAACAGCTCGCTTCAATTCGGTTTTACTCAAGATCGGCAAAAAATGACAACAACTGCGATCAGACCGTTTACAATTACCAACCAACTGTTCATGCTGGATTGGAAAAACACCCACCGTTTACCGCTGGGCGCAAATAATCAAGACCAAGCATTGCTGGTATGGGGGATTAACAGCCAACAACAGCATGCGCAAAATTTCCCGGTTACCCAGACGGTAATCAGTCCCAATGTTCGTGGGGAATTAATCATGGGCGCTTGGCAATGGAGTGCCGAGACCCGTTTTGATTTCGGCGACAGCTATGGTAATCACCAAGTGTTTACGCTGGGCGCAACCCGTTCGTTGCCGCAAAACATGAGCGTATGGATCAACGGCGGCACCGGCTATCGTCAGCCCGGTGTCAGTGAGCTAATGCACCCGGTGTTCGGCAAAAAGACATTGCAGGGTGAACATAATGCCGGCGGCGAAATCGGCTGGCGTTGGCATCCCTTGGCCGACAGTGAAATTAAGGCCAGCGGTTATTATCAAAATTACCGGCAAATGATTACCATGCAACTGGATTCAACTACAGGCTTATCCAGAGCGACTAATATACAAGAAGCTGATGTATGGGGGACGGAAATGCAAGCTCAGCACCGTTGGACGAGCGCCTGGAAAAGTGGTTTAAACTACAGTTATTTGAATACCAAAAATCCGGCCACGCAATTACGCATATCGAATCGCCCCGAACACCAGAGTGTTTTTTGGAATGAAATGCAATTATTGCAACCGTTAACGTTAAGAGTGGAGTTAACAACTCGTAGCGGTTACTGGTTTGATGGAGCCAATAGACTCAGAGCCAAAGCCGCCACTCGCATCAATGCCTTACTAAAATACCGGCTAACATCGAAAACGGAGGTCTATGTCCGCGGCGAAAACATCACCGACGAACGCACCCCCGAAGTGTATAACTTTAATTATTCAGGTGCGGCAGTTTATTTAGGAGTACGCACCGGTTTTTAGCCACATAAGATACGCCCTACACGCTTTTTAATTAAAATAGGCAGATATATTTTTGAACAATAGTGTCCGATGCGCGCCCTACGTGCTGTATTGGCAATAAATGCAATTAAAAACAAAGCCGCTATCGGCACAGCGTTCTATGTCCTTCTACCAACACTACGGCAACAATGAATAAATGATCAATAAGCTACGGCGCTACATAATTCTGCTTCTGTTGGGATTATACCTGTTTGCGCCCCATATCTTAGCCGCAGACAAGGTGCTTGACGCAAGCCAACTAAACCAAACGCCCGTTGTTCTAACCGAATATTTCGCCGTTCTTGAAGATCCCAGCCAGACATTAACGCTGGATGAAGTACAGCTACCTGACATGGCTAACCGCTTTAGAGCCAGCCAAACATCGGCAGCGGCTCTTAATTATGGTTATACCCATTCCGCTTACTGGCTACGCCTAAACTTACGCAACGCAAGTAAGTACCCTCTTCAAATGATTCTGGAAATCGGCATCGCACGCCTTGAAAGCATTCAATTTCATCATCCGGTCGCGAATGGGACATATCGAACTTTGACGACCGGCAGTGCTGCACCCTTTAGATCCCGCCCCTATAAGAACCGTTTTTTTGTCTTTCCTGTTACTTTACCGGCACACGCCGACCAAGTGTATTACCTGCGGTTCCAATCTAAAAGCCCTATAATTATTCCGGCCCGATTGTGGAATCCCCTGGCTTTCCATGCATACGAGCGCAACGACTATATCGGACAGGCATGGTATTTCGGCATGGTGACGGCGATGATTTTATTCAATCTACTGCTGTTTATTGCCCTGCGGGATGTCATCTATCTTCTGTATGTCAACCTCGTCACTTGCACCGCATTCTCCCTAGCCTCGCAAAATGGGCTAACCAAAGAATTTTTGTGGCATAACTCACCTCTGTGGTCGATCACTTCAACTGTTACCGGCTATTCGCTAACGGTCGCGGCCTTGCTGGCATTCATGCGATACATGCTGAACACCGAGAAGATTATTCCGAAAATCGATCGGCTTCTAAAAGTGCTCGTGGTGTTCTTCCTCTTTTTTCCGGTTGTGTTTGTCATTTCGTACCAAGGCTTCGTTAAACTCGCCGTACTGCTTTACGGCATCATGCTGATATTGGTTATCATTATTGGCCTGTACTGTGCATTCAAACGTCAACGTAGCGCCTATTTTTTTGTGGCGGCCTATGTCATATTTTGTTTTAGCGGCGTCATCGGGATTATGGCGGCTTTGGGGATACTACCCACCAACATACTCACCATTAACGCATGGCAATTCGGCTCGGCCTTGGAAATGCTGCTGCTGGCCTTTGCCTTAGCCGACCGCTTTAACGTGATTCGCCAGGAAAAAGAAAAAGCCCAAAGAGAGGCTTTTACCGCACAACAACTTCTGGTCGAAAACCTAAAATCATCTGAGCATATGCTTGAAACTCGCGTGGCAGAGCGTACCGCCGAGCTGCAAATACTCAATCGTAAACTCGAAACATTAAGCGCGACAGATGGCTTAACCGGTATAGCCAACCGTCGCCATTTCGATGCGACACTGGAGAGTGAATGGCATCGTGCAAAACGTCAAGGCCAACCACTGGCATTGGCAATGCTTGATGTAGACTGGTTCAAAAAATATAACGATCACTACGGTCATCAGGCGGGGGACGAATGCCTGAGTCATGTTGCCGGGATTTTGGCGGCTAACGTCTGCCGTAACGGCGATCTGGTGGCTCGCTATGGTGGCGAGGAATTCGTATTCATTGCTCCTGGCACCGATGATGTCACCGCGCTCAATATGGCTCGAAAAATCTGTGTAGCACTTCAATCGCAGGCGCTTCCACACGAAATATCAGAGTTTAAAGCGGTGACTGCCAGCATCGGTGTCGCAACTATTGTTCCAAAAGAAGGTCTGGCAGCTGATATTTTGTTGAAAGCCGCTGATAAGGCTCTGTATAGCGCCAAAGAGCAGGGTCGTAATCAGGCCGTGCTTCATTGCTGGTCGACTTCCCTACCCTCGCTTTAGACGCACTAAAAATAGATCAACGATACTTTTTACAACCTGCCGCTTTTCCATTAATCAAAAATAGCCGCTCCAAAATTTTTGCCGGACTCCAATCCTTTCAAAGCCGCTTTATCTTTAATAGTGCCAAAACGAGTACCTGCCAGATTTGCGCCGGTAAAATTAGTACCCTCCAATTTGCTTTCGGATAAATCCGCTCCCGATAAATCGGCTCCAGTCAAATCGGCTCCAGAAAGGTCAACCCCGAATAACACCGTATTTTTCAACACACTGCCGGAAAGGTTGGCATGACGCATCAATGCACGATTAAGATTGGCATCGGATAGATTAGCACCCGACAAATTGACGTTATTCAAACTAACTCGCATCAAACCCATAGGCTGGTTCTTCATATCCACACCCCAATTGGCATGGGACAAATCGGCATGACTCAAATTGGAACGATCAAGATTAGCAATAAACCGACTACCGGTTAAATTGGCATTACTCAAATTAGCACCACCCATATGTACGCCGAAAATGCTGGTATTGGACAAATTAGCGCCGGAAAGATTGATTTTGGACATCACCGTCAAATCCAAGTTCAGCCCGGATAAATCACTGTTGCTGAAATCGGCGTTACGCAAATCGGCCCCCCAGAGATCGGCGTTTTTAAAATCCAGGCCGGACAAATCCAGCCCGGTAAGATCCTTTCGACGCAACTGTGCCGGATGGCTGCTGTCCGCCTTGGCGAGCTGCTGTTGAACCGCAGACCGATCAAGATCCGCTGCTGAGACCGACAGACAAAACAACGTAGCGAACAAGCCCAAACCGTAAAAATAGATTTTCATATGGCGACCTCTTTGTAGATTCATGGATTAAAATGGAAATAGTTAGCAGAACTTTATCGACAGTTCCTTGCTATTGCAACCAAGGAGTGGAAATTGTTGACTACACTATTGGTCTACACAAAAACATATCGCCGTCATTCCGGTTGATTACCGAAATGACGAATGCAAGGATGTTAAAATTAAATCGATTTGACGATGTCGGTAGCCATTTTCGACAAGAATACCCTCAATTTTCAATCTTAATCTTGTCAACTAGCGAATAAGAGTATTTGCAAGGATAATACCTTCCACCTTGAACCTCATTCCCACACCATGACCCAAACAAACTTCACTGCCTGCCCCGAGTGTGATTTATTGCTTAACCCCTCCTCGCCTGAAGTGGGTGACAAGGCACACTGTCCCCGTTGCGGCTACCTGCTGTAACGACCGCGCAAACAAAGCATTGAACGTACTTTTGCACTATCTATAGCCGGGTTGATTTTAATGTTCCCAGCCAACT
>JADHTX010000122.1 GCA_016784875.1 Methylobacter sp. | reverse complement strand
CACCTACAATAAAAGCGATAATGTGATGTTTGTGTTGGAGGCTTTAGACGGCAATGTTTTTACGCCTGAGACTCTGGCGATTGTGCAGAAACTGACTAATGACGCCTGGCAGTTGCCTTATTCAAGCCGCGTGGATTCGATCACTAATTTCCAACATACCAATGCCAACGAAGACGAATTAATTGTTGCCGATTTGGTCGGCAAACCTGAGGCATTAAGCCATGAAAATCTGGCACAGATCAAACAAATTGCTTTAAGCGAACCCTTGCTGGTGGAACGCCTAATTTCAAAAAAAGGCCATGTGACCGGGGTCACGGTCACCTTACAGTTACCCGGGGTCAACCCCACCGAATCTGGCGAAGTCGCTACGATAGCACGCAACATGGCGGCTGCAATTGAAGCTAACAATGCCAACATCCGGGTTTATTTAACCGGCATGGCGATGATGAACAATGCCTTTGTCGAATCCTCGTTAAACGATAATCTTACCTTGATGCCGATTATGTACGGCATTGTCATTTTCTTACTGCTGTTATGCCTGTACTCATTCACGGGGGTTTTTACCGTCGTTTTGTTGATTGTGTTTTCGGTGGCTAGCGCCATGGGTACAGCAGGGTGGATCGGGATTTCCTTAACCTCTTCTTCGGCGATTTCTCCGACAATTATCTTAACCATGGCGGTTGCAGATTGCGTTCATTTATTGGTGACTTTTTTGCATAACATGCGCCTAGGCCATGAAAAGAAACAGGCCATGCAGGAGAGCTTGCGGGTAAACTTTCAGCCGGTTTTTTTGACCAGTTTGACCACCGCCATCGGTTTTTTGTCGATGAATTTTAGTGACGCGCCGCCGTTTAGAGATATGGGCAATATTGTTGCGATGGGGGTGGTCATGGCGTGGCTGTTATCCATTACTTTTCTGCCTGCGCTAATGATGGTGTTGCCGGTTCGGGAGCGAGTTAAAGACGAGCCCAATAACCGCATTATGATGCAGATTGCCGAATTTACCATCAAACGCCGCAAGCCGCTTTTAATCACGAATTGTCTGATTGCCATTGGCTTGAGCTGCTTTATCCCATTAAATGAAATAAACGACCAGTTTGTAAAATTTTTCGATCAAACTATCGAATTTAGGCAAGGAACCGACTTTTTAAATGAAAATATGGGCGGCCTGTATACCATTGAGTTTGCAATTAATGCCAAAGAACCGGGCGGCATAAACGAACCCTTGTATTTAAAAAACCTGCAAATCTTCGGCAATTGGCTAACTGCGCAAAAAGAAGTCCTGCATGTCAATACGATAGTGGATACCTTTAAACGCCTAAACAAGAACATGCATGCCGATAATGCAGATTGGTATAAACTCCCTGAAGATCGTGAATTGGCGGCGCAGTATTTACTGCTTTATGAAATGTCCTTACCTTACGGCCTGGATTTAAACGATCAGATTAATATTAAAAAATCCGGTGTCAGAATGGTAGCGACGGTTGAAATTATGAGTTCGAATGAAGTTATGGCTTTTGAGACACGCATTCAACAATGGCTGGCCGATAATTTACCGGGTACTGAAGTTGAAATTGCCAGTCCTTTGTTAATGTTCGCCCATATCGGGCAGCGTAATAGTCTAAGCATGATCGTCGGCACGGTAGTCGCCTTGATATTGATTTCGTTTTTATTAATGCTGGCATTCAGGTCAATTAAGTTGGGCATGTTGAGCCTGATTCCCAATCTACTGCCTGCGGCGCTTGCCTTTGGTATTTGGGGGATTATTAGCGGTCACGTCGGCATGAGCTTATCCGGCGTTATCGGCATGACTTTGGGTATTGTCGTTGATGACACCGTGCATTTTATCAGCAAGTACCAAAGAGCTCGCGTTGAAAAAGGCCTAAGCCCTGAAGATGCGGTACGTTACGCATTTTCTACCGTCGGCGTAGCTTTATGGATTACCTCCTTGGTGCTGGTCTGCGGCTTTTTAGTATTGTATATGTCGCATTTTTCCATGAATGCCGAGATGGGACTGATGACCGCGATTACCATTACCTCGGCGTTATTCTTGGATCTATTATTATTACCACCGTTATTAATGTATATGGAGAAAAAATGAAAATTCTATTGTTAGCACTTTTTGTAAGCTTGTTTTCGGGTCAAAGCTTGGCATTAACGCCGGAAGAACAAGGCTTGGAGATTATTACAGAACTCGATAAGCGCGATACCGGTTTTGCCGATTCCAAGGTTAAACTGGATATGGTATTAAAAAGTCGAGGCGGCGATGAGAGTCGACGCGCTTTGGAAATAAGCACCCTTGAATTGATCGGCGAAGGCGATAAAAGTTTAACAATATTCGACAGTCCGCGCGATATTAAAGGCACGGCATTTTTGAGTTTTACCCATGCACTCAGCCCCGATGAACAATGGCTTTTTTTGCCCGCATTAAAACGGGTTAAACGCATTTCATCAAACAATAAATCAGGGCCTTTTTTAGGCAGCGATTATTCGTTTGAGGATTTAACCTCGTTTGAAATCGCCCGTTACAGCTATCGTTATTTAAAAGATGAAGCAATCGACGGTATTGATTGTTTTGTAGTTGAAATGATGCCTCAATATGAATTTTCGGGTTATAGCCGTCAAATTAGCTGGATTGATAAACAGCGTTACATCATCCTTAAAACGGAATATTACGACCGTAAAGGTGCGTTATTGAAAACCCAGGAATTTAAGAATTATAAATTATATTCAGATAAATACTGGCGCGCCCAAGAGCAATTAATGACCAACCATCAAAACGAAAAAAGCACCCAATTATTGTGGCAGGATTACCAATTCGGCGTCGGTTTAAGCGACAGGGATTTTGACAAAAGCACGTTGAAACGCTCCAGATAATCGTGAAGCCGTTTATTTTTATGTGTACTGTGCTGCTTGCTAATAGCTCAAAGCTATTAGCATTCGAGTATTCAGGCACTATCGGTATCGAAAGCTTAGGCTTCATAAATAAGCCGTTAGCGGATGCGCAGCATAATCATTATTTATCCGGTGTCGCCGAACTTGAGTTGATTCATGAATGGGATAGCGGAAGCCAGAGCTTAGCCTTTGTACCGTTTTACCGTTATTCGCAACACGACAGCAAACGCAGCCATTTCGATATTCGGGAATTAACCTGGTTAAAAGCCTCCGATAACTGGGAGTTGCGCACCGGTTTTCGCAAGGTATTTTGGGGCGTGGCCGAATCGCAGCATATCATCGATATTATCAATCAAACCGATTTGGTCGAAAATACCGATACCGAAGACAAGCTCGGTCAACCGATGATTAATCTGGCCCTGATTCACGATTGGGGTACGTTGGATTTGTATTTTCTGACCGGTTTTAGAGAGCGCACCTTTTCCGGGACGGAAGGGCGATTTCGCTCACCTGTTGCGATTGATGTCGACCATCCCCGGTTTGAAGAAAACGGTGCTCAACGCCATTTGGCCTATGCCGCAAGATGGTCGCATAACATCGGCGACTGGGACTTGGGCTTGGCGCATTTTTATGGGACGGGGCGGGAGCCTACCATTCTGGTGGAACAGGATGCTTCGGGAAATCTTTCTTTAATTCCTTATTATCCAATCATTAACCAAACCAGTATCGATATTCAGGCGACCAAAGGTGCTTGGTTATGGAAGTTGGAAAGCCTTATGCGTAGCGGACAAGGCGAGACTTTTCTCGCCGGAACCGGCGGGCTTGAATATACCTTTTACAATTTGTTCGATAATTTATTCGATTTAGGCTTGGTTTCCGAATACCTGTACGATAGTCGCGGAAAGCACGCGCCAATAGTTTTTCAGGATGATATTTTGGCTGCACTTCGTTTCGGTTTTAGCGATACGCAAAGCACCCAGATATTGGCCGGTGTTATCTTTGACCGCGGTTCAAATTCCAAGTTTTACAATATCGAAGCCAGTCGTCGTTTAGGCGATAGCTTTAAACTGGAAATTGAAGCCCGTTTTTTTAGTGGCATCCTAAATACCGATCCTGCGTTTATATTAAGAGACGACGATCATTTTCGAGCGGAATTAAGCTATTTTTTTTGATTCAAGGCAATTTGACTGCTCAGGACCAGTCAGTAAATAAATTGCTTAAGCTGTGGTGAATAAGTAGCGAACACGGCAATTAATAGCTGCATGTTTCCTCTTGTAGTAAGGCTAACTTTAGGGCTAGTTTTTTTTCGCTATTATTTTAAATCATACACGCTCTAAATGAGTCAAACGTTCTAAAAAGTGATCAACTAAATGAGTAATAACGATAATCAACAACTGTTTACTAAAAAAATAAGAAATAAATATCTGTTGTGGGTATTAATGATCACGTTTACGATTTTTATTATCTTAGGTACCGGGGTTTTTTTCTTTACTTACGATTTGTTTTTGCAGGAGATGACAGAAAAATCCGAGGCTAAAGTCGAATTGGCTGCGACTAAAGTTGATAAGTGGCTGGAATCTAAGCTGTCCTTTCTTCAAATTATTGGAGCGACTATATCGGAAAATCCCGATGCGGTCGTAAGTGAAAGCCTTATTAAGGAGGTCATGAAGAAATACGATGCACTGAGTATTTATATGGGCTTTTCTAATGGCGCATTCGTTGATGGCAGTGGGTGGACTCCGCCAGAAACTTACGATCCTAGGCAAAAAGATTGGTATCTGCAAGCAGTGTTAAGTAAGTCACCCATATTTACGTCTCCTTATCGTGATGAAGCCAGTTCTAAAATTGTTGTTACTATTGCTTATCCCGTCTACGATCAAGGTGGTTTAATCGGTGTGTTGGCAATGGATATAGTCATCGAAAATATTGATAGTATTGTAAATAATTTTACCTTGAATGAACTCAATAATGTCCACCTAGTAGCCGGTAATGGTGGCTTTATTGCCGGCGAAAATAATCAGCGAGAGATAAAAGCTAATATAAAAGACACGACGGATAGGGAGGTGTTCTTACAGGCCGTCAACTCTAAAAAAAATATGAATGTATTTAATCGGGATGATTATATTGTTATAGCCAGAGTTTCTATAGCGGATTGGTATCTGGTTTTTCATTTGCCGCCATCAGTAATACTTCACCCTCTGCATAAGTTAATTGGTTTTTTTATTGTTGGTTTGGTCGTTACCTTGGTTGTTCTTGGCTTGGCATTAATTTTAATTAGCTCAGTGTTGGCCAAGCCTATTCTGCAATTGGTTGTTGGTGCCAAAAACATCAGTGCCGGTCAGTACGATCAGTATATGGAGATAGAGAGTCGCGATGAACTTGGCTATTTGACTTATAGCTTTAATGAAATGGCTCGCGGTTTAAAAGAGCGTGAGGTCATTCGTAGCGCTTTCGGCAAATATATTCCGCATGAAATTGTCACTGAGCTGCTACTTGGAAATAAGTTGCTGGGTGGAGATAAAAAAGAAATTACAATTTTGTTTTGTGATATTAGAGGCTTTACAAGTTTATCGGAGAATAAAGATCCTTCCTTGGTAGTTGTTTATTTGAATAGTTTTTTTACGAATATGGAAACAATTATCACTGAACATCATGGCCATATTAATAAATATTTGGGGGATGGTTTTCTCGCGTTATTTGGGGCGCCTGAGCCGTTGCAGAACAGTGCTAAACAAGCAGTCGATGCCGCTCATAAAATATTGCTTAGATTAGAAGAATTCAATCAAGAACATATGTCGCAAACCAAAATCGGCATAGGAATTCATACGGGGGAGGCATTAATCGGTAATATCGGTTCAGAAAATAGAACTGAATATACGGCGATAGGTGATGCGGTCAATTTGACCTCACGCATTGAATCATTATGCAAATACTATGACGAGAGTCTTTTGGTAAGTGAGCAAACGGTTGCGAAGTTGGAGCCGGACTATGTTTATCGGATTATCGATAATACGTTGGTGAAAGGTCGTGAAACCAGTGTGGTGATTTATCGAACCTATGGCTTACACGACTTATCTGTGCAGAAAAAAACAGAAATCGAAATAGCCAATCAAGCTGTACAGGCATACTTGGCGGGAGATTTTCATTCGGCTTTAACATTAATTAACGATCATTTTAAGCAGCCGCCTGTTTATTTAAGTTTAATAATTGAAAATATATCCAATAGCGTTATGAATGTAGTTCCCGTTGACGCGAACGTATAATGTATTTTTGTTTTTCTCGAATCGCGACTTACCGGTTAGTTTAAGAGGTTTTATTTTCAGGCTCCTGGTGAACTTATCCGTCCAAGTTCAATTACAATGATTTTTTTTCAATAAAGTTAAAAACGGCGAAAACGTTGTATTTTAATTTTTTTTATTGCAGGTAGATACGTGGCAGATAATGAAGATCAATTAAAACGCGCCGCCATTGCTTTATCGAAGATGAAGCAGCGTTTGCTTGAACAAGAGGCCAAGTCGAATGAGCCGATTGCAATTATTGGCATGGGCTGTCGCTTTCCGGGCGGCGTTAATTCGCCGGAACAGCTTTGGCGGTTATTAAGCCAAGGCGAGCATGGTATCGTTGATGTGCCGGATGATCGCTGGGACATGGATCAGCTGTACAGCGACCAGCGTGGTGCCGCAGGAAAAATGTATACCCGCAAAGCGGGCTTTATCGACCGGTCGGGCTATTTTGATCCAGAGTTTTTCGGTATTTCCCCGCGTGAAGCCAAGAGTATGGACCCGCAGCAACGCTTGTTGCTGGAAGTTTGCTGGCAGGCATTGGAACACGCCAATATTGTGCCGACTTCATTACGCGACAGCGATACCGGCATGTTTTTGGGCATAGGCCAGAATGATTACGGTCTGTTGCAACTGTATGCCGACGATTATCAACGCATTAATACCTATGACGGCAGCGGTAACGGCTTTTGTTTTGCCTCGGGGCGGGTGTCTTATGTAATGGGTTGGCAGGGGCCTTGTCTTTCAATCGATACCGCCTGCTCTTCTTCGTTAGTGGCTATTCATTTAGCCTGTCAAAGTTTGCGCAAAGCAGAGTCCAGAGTGGCTGTTGCGGCCGGTGTTCAGCTAATGCTGACTCCGAATGTGGCGTTGTTTTTATCGCGTGTCGGTGCCTTGGCCGAAGACGGGCACAGTAAAACGTTCGACGCCGGTGCCGATGGTTATGGCCGAGGGGAAGGATGCGGCGCGTTGGTATTAAAAAAGCTGTCGGATGCGCAAGCGGATGGCGACGATATTATTGCGTTGATTAAAGCCAGTGGCGTTAATCATGACGGTCCCGGTAGCGGCTTGACCGTACCCAATGGTTTGGCCCAGCAAAAGTTGATTAAACAGGTGTTAATTCAGGCTAAAATCAATGCTGATCAAGTGGGTTATGTTGAAGCGCATGGCACCGGTACGGTGTTGGGCGATCCGATTGAAGCGGAAGCGTTAGGCGTGGTTTATGGTCAGGATAGGGCCTCAGATAATCCTTTATATATCGGCTCGGTAAAAACCAATGTCGGCCATCTTGAAGCGGCGGCGGGCATAGTCAGTATGATTAAAGCCGCTTTAACCTTAAAGCACCGGCAAATTCCCGCCAGTTTGGGTTTTAATCAGCCCAATCCTCATATTCCGTGGCAGCAATTTAATTTAAAAGTGGCTACAGAATTAACTCCTTGGCCTAATAGAACCGAACAACGCCACGCAGGTGTCAGCTCATTCGGAATGAGCGGCACCAATGCCCATGTGATTTTGCAACAGGCGCAAGAACAAGCGCCAGCGGTCAGGTCGATACAAAATAATTCGCCTTATGTATTGACGGTATCTGCCAAAACAGAGGCGGCTTTACCGGCAATGTGTCGTCAATACGCCGAGGCTTTACAGGGGTTGTCCGATAGCCAAACCGCTGATTTTTGTTTTACCGCAAACACCTGTCGGAGCCATTTTGCTTACCGAGTGGCAGTGGCGGCAAATGATTCGGAAGGTTTGATCGAGCAATTGCGTAATCCGAACCTGCTGAGCAATCTTTCTAGTCCGTGTTCGGAATGGAAAAAACCGAAGCTGGCTTTTTTGTTTACAGGACAAGGCTGTCAATATCCCCAAATGGGACGGGACTTGTATCAAAGCGAAGCGGTATTTCGTGAGGCTGTCGATCAATGCGAATTGCTGATTGCAGCACACGCAGGCTATTCTGTTAAGGCCTTGTTGTGTGACGAGCAGGACGAAGATCTGCTGAAAAAACATGCGCAACCCACTATTTTTGTTTTGCAATATGCGCTGTCAGCGTTATGGAAAAGCTGGGGCCTTAAGGCGGATTTTGTTTTAGGGCATAGTATTGGCGAATATGCCGCAGCTTGTCATGCCGGTGTGTTTTCGTTGTCGGATGCACTGCGTTTAATTTGCGCGCGTAGCCGTTGCATCAACGAATATGCGATACCGGGTGGCATGATTGCGGTTTCTGCTGATGTCGATAAAGTACAGCCGCTGATTAGCCCGTATGCCGATCAAATCAGTATTGCCGTGGTTAATACCGCCAGAAGCCTGGTGATTTCCGGCTTGTGGTCGGCATTAAAGGAAGTGATGGGCGCTTTGGAAAAGGCGTCATTGTCTTATACGCAATTGAATGTGGCGCACGGCTTTCATTCCCCTGCCATGCAACCGGCATTGGAAGCCTTTGCCGATGTGGCTAACAGTATTACTTATCATCAACCTAAAACCGCTATTATTTCTACATTGACCGGGCAAGTTGTTAGCCACGAGATGGCTCAGGCCGATTATTGGGTTAAACATATCCGTCGGCCGGTACAGTTTTATCCGGCGATGCAACACTTGATTAGCATGGGTGCCGAAATATTGCTTGAAATTGGCGGCAAGCCGGTGCTTTCCGGCTTGGTCAAGCAGATAGACGAGTCCGCTAAAAAATCGTGTGTTGCCGGTCTGGTAGGGAAGAGCGATAGCCGAATGGAGATTCATCAGGGTTTGGCACAGTTGTATCAAGCCGGTTTGGATTTGGATTGGCAGGTTATTTGCGGTGAAGCTGAAAAAATGAAACTGCCGACTTATCCCTGGCAGAGTCAATATTACTGGGTTGATCCGGCGGCTAATAAAAAACAAAACACC